>CAYYXC010000082.1:0-6758 GCA_964475505.1 uncultured Chitinophaga sp. | reverse complement strand
CGATTCAATACCCGCGATGATGCGCAGCAGGGTGGTTTTTCCCTTTCCGTTCGCTCCGATCAGGGCAATCTTGTCGCCTCTTTCAATCTCTGCCTTTGCATTTTTCAATATAGTCAGATCGCCGTAGGATTTATTTAGATCATTCAACTCAACCAATACTTTTCCGGGCGTTTTGTCTACCCGAAAATTGATGCGAATGTTGGGTCTTTCCAAGTTGGCATCTTCGATTCGATCCAGTTTATCCAGTTTTTTCAGGATGCTCTGTGCCATGGCGGCTTTCGATGCTTTTGCCCGAAACCGTTCTGCGATGCGCTCTTGCTGACGGATATAGTCCTGCTGATTCTCGAAGGCTTTTTTCTGCAGGTCGATTCGGATCGCTTTTTCTTTTTCGTAGAAATCGTAGTTGCCCGAGTAAATGTGTAATGATTGTTGATATAGCTCAACAATTTTTGTCACCATCCGATTCAAGAAATATTTATCGTGGCTCACGATGACGACCGCGCCTTCATAACCGGATAGATATTTTTCCAGCCACTCAATGGAGGGAAGGTCGAGGTGGTTGGTCGGTTCGTCGAGCAGCAGCAGATCGGGTTTTTGAAGGATCATTTTCGCCAGCAACACCCGCATCCGCCAGCCGCCGCTGAACTCGGCATAAGGGCGGTTTAGGTCGGCGGGACTAAACCCAAGTCCCTGTAACACCTCTTCTGTGCGGTGATGGATATTGTATCCACCCAATGTCTCCAGTTCATGCAGTTTGTCGGTATAGGCGATCAAGGTTTGTTCATCTCCGGTTCTTTCCAGCTCTTTCCCCAAGGCCTCGATCGAAGCTTCCAATTCATGTATGTGTTGAAAAGCGCCCAAGGCCACGCCCAAAATGGAATCAGTGGTGTCAAAACTCAGGAGGTCTTGGTGCAAATAACCGATGGTGGTGCCGCGGCTGCGCTCTACGGAGCCGGCGCTTGGACTGTACTCACCCGTGAGAACCTTCAATAAGGTGGATTTGCCGGTTCCGTTGTATCCGATCAGACCAATACGTTCGCCGGGCTGTATATGCCATGTTGCGTCCGCAACAATGGTTCGGGCGCCAAATTCGAAGGTTAGATTTTGAAAACCAGCCAGCATGGGGACGCAAAATTAGCACAATCAGGTGTTGTATCAGTGGTCATGTGATCGCATCGGTATAGTTTTGCAGCGTGATTCGGATACTTGTTTCGTTGCTGCTGTTGTTTTCCACTGCTTTGCGGGCTCAGGATAAATTCACTTTCAATGGATATGTCAAGGATAGCCTGAGTGGAGAGTCCATCATTGGTGCCACCGTTACGGTGGTGGGATCCAGCGGAAGTTTGTTGACCAATAGCTATGGTTTCTTTTCCATCACTCTTCCAGCGGGAGATTACGAGGTTTCGTTCTCACATGTTTCTTACGAAAGCATAACCAGGCGCATCCGACTCAACGGATCACAAACCTTTACCATTTCGTTGCTTCCGCGTAACGCGGCCCTGCAAGAGGTGGTTGTGGTCAATAAGCGAAGAGATGGCAATGTAAAAAATGCACAGATGGGCAAGTTGGATCTGTCGATGAATCAGATCCGATCCATTCCCGCCTTTTTGGGAGAGGTCGACATACTCAAGGCCATACAGCTGCTGCCGGGTGTACAGAGTGCCGGGGAAGGGAACGCCGGTTTTTATGTGCGCGGGGGAGGACCCGATCAAAATTTGATCTTGCTGGACGATGCAACCGTTTATAATACGGGTCATCTATTCGGATTTTTCTCTGTTTTCAATGGGGATGCCATTAAGAATGTCTCCCTGATCAAGGGTGGGATGCCGGCACAATACGGAGGAAGACTCTCTTCAGTACTGGATGTTGCCATGAAAGAGGGGAACATCAACCGATTTCAGGGAGAGGGGGGTGTCGGATTGATCGCAAGCCGGTTCTCTGTTCAAGGCCCGATCCAGAAGGATAAATCCTCTTTCATTGTTTCTGCCCGCCGTACCTATATCGATGCATTGGTTCGTCCCTTCATTCGTAAAAGCAGTGCTTTTTACGGATCAGGATATTATTTCTATGATCTCAATGCCAAAATCAACTATCGATTTTCGGACAAGGACCGCTTGTTCTTAAGCGGATATTTTGGTCGAGATGTTTTCAATTTCAACAACGCCAAGCGATCATTTTCCACCCGGGTGCCATGGGGAAATGCAACGGCCACTCTTCGCTGGAATCATGTGTTTGGTCCGCGTGCCTTCACTAACACCACCTTGGTTTTTAATGATTACAAGTTTGATTTTACCGCTCGTCAGGAAAATTTCCAAGTGGGTCTTTCCTCGGGTATTCGTGATCTGGGATGGAAATCGGACCTGGATTATTATCCCAATCCACAGCACAAGGTCAAGTTTGGCATGGCTATTACCCACCATACGTTCGTGCCCAATGTAGTCAGTGGTCGGCAGGACAGCATCGTTTTTCAGCCCAACAATGCCATTGAGAAATATGCCCTGGAATCTGCGCTGTATTTGCAGGACGATTGGTCGATCGGTGATAAATGGAAAATCAATTACGGCATTCGCCTGAGCCGATTTACCCAAACAGGTCCTTTTACGCGCTACGTACGGGATGAAAATGGAAATAAACTCGATAGCACTGTTTATGGCAGGGCCAGGGCTATTCAGTCTTATGGCGGCATTGAGCCACGACTCACCCTTCGATATGGATTGAAAGACAATAGCTCAATCAAGGCGGCCATCACCCGTAATTTTCAGTACATACATCTGGTCACGAATGCCGGAAGTACCTTGCCCACCGATCTATGGGTGCCCAGCACATACGCTGTCCGACCGCAAGAGAGTTGGCTATTTGCCTTGGGGTACTTTAAAAATTTCGCTGACAACACCATTGAGACCTCCTGGGAGATTTACTATAAGGACATGCAAAATCAGATTGAATACCAGGAAGGATACACGCCCGGATTATCCGATCCGGAGGAGGAGTTTGTTTTCGGAAGAGGATGGAGTTACGGAAGTGAGTGGTTGATCAATAAAGTAAAAGGTAGACTTACCGGATGGGTAGGGTATACGCTTTCCTGGACCAAACGTCGTTTTCCTGACCTTAACAATGGGGAGGTCTATCCCGCTCGGTATGACCGAAGACATGATATTTCCGTGGTTGGGAATTGGGATTTAAATAGACGGTGGAAGTTTGGTGCAGTGTTTGTATACGGGACTGGAAATGCCATTACGCTGCCGGAACGTTTTTATTTCATGAATGGTGTGCTGACCCAAGAATACAGTCGGTTGAATCAATATCGAATGCGTGCGTATCATCGTATGGATGTATCGGCTACTTATACACCCAAAATCAAGCCCGGCAGAAAGGGTGGACAGTCATGGGTCTTCAGTATTTACAACTTATACAGCCGCCAGAATCCTTATTTCTTGTATTTCGATCAAACAGGGCAGCTATCTAATGGAGATCTTCAAGTGGAGGCCAGACAGGTTTCTCTGTTCCCCATACTTCCGTCCGTGACTTGGAATTTTAAATTCTAATTCTTTTTGGCGCCTGGATCATAGATGAAACGCACCAACGCGTTTTTGCCTTCATCAGCTGTCAGATAAAGTTGATATCTATTCTGCGCCGTGGTAACGATCATCAGCGCCGTATTTGGGGGAATCAATCCAAGGTTTTCTCCCACCATCACGACTTCCTGAATAGGATGCTGTGGATCTACTTTTATCTTCAAAGTGAGTGGTTGTGTTTTCAGCATCTGATTCACCAGAATCGGCTTTTTATTTACGTAAACCGATACGGTATCGCCATCTACCTGACCATTATCGTACATGGCTAACTGAACCTCGCCACTGTCGAGCCGGATCTCCTGCACCAATTGATCGATTTTGGGGGGCTTTACAACGGGCTTGGGTTTTGATTCGGTGAAACTCGCTCGCTCCGTGCGCGTAAGAACAATACTACCAGGGGCGCATGGAGTTTTTCCATCGATCGCCCTGCCGGAGGGGGTAGACCAATCACCTCGTAGTTGTGTTTCCCGCACCCGGTTTCCACCGCCACTATGCAATTTTAAGGTGTATGTTTTTAGGCAGGGGACACATTCCTCATTTATCCGGAAAGTGACAATGCCTGTTTCGCGAATAATGGCTGTTCGTTGAATGGAATCCCAGCTCCCAACAATTGCGTCGCTGATGTAGTTGGAAGAATCGGAAAAATGATATGCCTTGCCTTGGATCTGTCCATTGCTGACGGTCAATTGCAATTCAATCTGATAAACCGGAAAACATCCGCCGGCACCCATCATCAGTTTGCCTTTCCAGTAACCCGATATATCCTGCGCAGGTGCATTTAAAACGCAGACAAGCATCAGAAATGACGGGATTAATCGAAGCATTGAATAAAGATACTGAAACAGGCTAGTTTCAGTAAGGCCGGTAGCGAAAACGTACTACGGCATTTTTCTGTTCGGTCGAGGTGATGCGCACTTCAAAGCGATCGCCGCCAGATTCAACAATCATCAGTGAGGTGTTAGGCGGGATCGTCCCCAGGTTCTCGGCAACCATGGTTATTTCCGTTTCATTCACATCCTCTGGAATATTGAATGATAACTCCAGCGCATTTGCCGTAAGTCTTTTATGGGAGAGCATCAATTTTCTGCCCACGAATACGCTGATCGTATCGCCGTCTACTTCCCCGTTATCGAACAAACGGATCTTTACTTTCCGGTCGGTAACGACGATCTCTCGGGTTAGAATATTTTCTCTGGTCTTAAGCACCGAAGGAGTGGTTTCCTCCCCACGATCAGAGCGATTGGTATTTTTTTCGACGGGGGTAGATATATCTGAAGAAGTGAGGTTGGATGCAAGTGGGTTACCGGAAGAGAGCAAATCTGAGTTGGCGTTGGTGATGGTTTTGATGATTTTCTGAGTGGTCTTATTTCGGTTGGGCGGAGCTGCATTGTCGTAGACCGGCTTATTATTGCGGGCCTGGCTCTTCAAGAACGGCTCCAGGTAAAAGTCAGAGTCTGTCACTCGGCGCAAATAAACTTTTCCGTCGCCGCAATCAGCTCCTTTTCGAATGCCGGGTGCACTTTTTTCGAATTGACTGGTGTAAGTTCCCTCCAGAAACTCTTCGCGTCCTGAGCGAACCAGGCTGAGGTTGCAATCCATGATGCAGGAATGAGAGCCATCACTCATTTTTAGTTCGATGGTTTGTGTTTCCTGTAAACGCACTTTCTTGCTGCCGGTCTCAAAACTGCCTTTCAATGCTGCTTTTCCGTAGAAAACAGTATTGAGATAAGAGTAGGATACGCCCTGTATACTGGGCCCGTTCTGTTCAATTTGGATTTCGAATTTATACTGTTCGAACTGGTCCGTTATGAAATAACCCCGCCAGATGCCGGTGAGCGATTGGGCATTCAGTCCCACTGACAGCAGCAAACCTGCCAGAAAAACCATGAACATTCCTTTCCTCGAATACATTTTTCAAAACTATTAAAATCGGTGTTTCTCGTTGCAGCCCCCCAGGGCAATCATTTGTTAAAATCTGTATGGTTTGGGGCATCGGACTCCTGCGCTTTTTTCCAATCAAAACAAGCAGAAATGGCTATTTTTGTCCACTTACTTTTATCCTGCTAAACAAATGATACAGATAACTTTCCCCGATGGTGCAGTGCGTTCTTATGCGCCTGGGATCACCCCCTTGGAAATCGCAAAATCTATTTCCGAGGGATTAGCCAAAAAAGTACTTGCCGCCAAAGTAAATGGTGAGGTATGGGATGCGACTCGGGCATTGAACACTGATGCCAGCCTTCAATTACTGACCTGGCAAGACGCTGAGGGTAAATCTACTTTTTGGCATTCCTCCGCCCATTTGATGGCTGAGGCCGTTGAAGCGGTATTCCCCGGGGTTCAATTCTGGGTAGGACCGGCAGTAGATAGTGGGTTCTATTACGACATGGACTTGGGTGATCGAAAAATGACGGAAGAGGATCTGATTGCACTCGAAAAAAAGATCCAGGAGTTGTCGAAAACTTCAGCCGCTTATGTGCGTAAGGAGATCTCCAAAACAGAGGCTGTATCATACTTCACGGAGAAAGGGGATCCTTATAAATTGGATCTGTTGAGCAATTTGGAAGATGGTTCCATTACGTTCTACACACAGGGAAATTTCACTGATCTCTGCCGGGGGCCGCATATTCCGCATACCGGACTGATCAAAGCCCTGAAACTTACGAGTATCGCCGGTGCATATTGGAAAGGCAACGAAAAGAATAAAATGCTTACCCGAGTCTATGGGGGCAGTTTCCCCTCTCAAAAAGAGTTGGATGAGCATTTGTTGATGTTGGAGGAGGCCAAAAAAAGGGATCACCGAAAACTCGGTAAGGAGTTGGGTATTTACACCATGGACGATGATGTGGGGCCCGGTCTTCCGCTCTGGTTACCCAATGGCGGAATCATCATCGAAGAGTTGGAAAGATTGGCTAAAGAAACGGAGCATGAAGCCGGATACAACCGAGTGGTAACCCCTCATATTGCCAAAGAGAACATGTACCTGACCAGCGGGCATCTTCCGTACTATGCTGATAGTATGTTTCCGCCCATGGAAATGGACGGAGAAAAGTACTATCTGCGTGCGATGAATTGTCCGCATCACCACAAAGTCTTTCACGCCGAACCTAAAAGTTATAAGGACCTTCGGTATCGGCTGGCTGAATACGGAACTTGTTACCGCTACGAGCAGAGCGGGGAATT
>CAYYXC010000081.1:0-6879 GCA_964475505.1 uncultured Chitinophaga sp. | reverse complement strand
CCATTTGTGCACCCATATTCTCGATGGGATCTTCCAGTTCAATTTCTTTAGCTACTGTTACTCCATCTTTCGTTACAGAGGGAGCACCAAACTTTTTCTCGATCACCACATTGCGGCCTTTGGGACCCAGGGTCACTTTAACGGCGTTGGCCAACGTGTCCACGCCTTTTTTCATTTTATTTCTGGCTTCGATATCAAAGAAAATCTGCTTTGCCATGATGTATTATTTTTATTAATGATTTAATGAATGGTAATTAAACGATGGCGAGGATGTCAGACTCACGCATGATCAGGTAATCCTGTCCTTCGATCTGAATCTCTGTTCCGGCATACTTTCCGTAAAGCACGGTGTCGCCTGGCTTAACCGTTACCGGCTCGTCTTTCTTGCCGGGGCCGGCTGCAATCACAGTACCACGTTGCGGTTTTTCTTTGGCAGTGTCGGGGATGATGATTCCTCCGGCTGTTTTTTCTTCAGCTGCTGCTGCTTTTACGATCACCCGGTCGTGGAGCGGGGTTACGTTGACTTTCTTAGCCATAGTCGTATTGGTTTTTAAAATTTTAAAATGAATGCCTGCCGGTGGTTAGGCGGGCGGCGAAGGTACTGTAAATAACATGCCACAGGGGGGGCGACTGAAATTTTAGCAGGTGGGACTGAAAAAGATTCCCGAAAAGCGGATAAACCTGTCCAAAACACGGAAAAACTGTCAGAAAGGAAACCCCTCCTCTGCCCTATCTTTGCGGCCGCAAGTTATTAACATGATCAGTCGTCGCAACATCCGGGTAAAAGTCATGCAGGCCCTCTATTCCCTGTCCACCCTGGATACGTCCGACACCCGCCCCGACCCCGTCAAATCGCTCCAAAAACAATTTGATCAGACCCGTGAATTATTGGTCTTCCTGTTGTGGACTTTAACCGAGATCGGCCGACAAGTGGAGGCCTACGCACACCGCAAAGCTTCCAAACATTTACCTACCGAGGAGGACCTACAAGTAAATACTAAACTGGCAGGAAACGAGATACTCTGGGAGATCCAGCAGGACAAAACCCTCTCCGAGCACCTGAAAAAAGACCAAACAGCTCGGCAGGGCATTAGCGATCTCATCAAAAGAATGCATGCGCAATTACTGCAATCCCCGCATTACCAACTCTACATCTCCAAGGAATCGCGCACCCGTGCCGAAGAAAAAAAGATCCTGCTTCAGATCCTCAACGACCATATGATCGAGTTTGAGCCATTTCAGGAGTGGATCGAAGATCATTTCCCCAACTGGGAAGACGATGCTGAGGCCATTCTCCAATTAATCACGCAATACTTACAGAAACCCGGCAAACTCAGCGGCAAAAAAGAAGGCGTCTCTTTTGAACAATTGATCCCTGCAGACAAACTGGCTTTTGGAAAAGATCTGCTCACAACGGTATTGGAAAAATCGGAGCATCTGCAAACCCTCATCATTCCTAAGTTAAAGAATTGGGACGCGGAGCGGATTGCCAGCCTGGATATGATCCTCATGAAAATGGGATTGGCCGAGCTGCTATACTTTGAGACCATCCCGCCGAAAGTGACCCTGAACGAATACATCGATTTAGCAAAAGAATACAGTACCGCACAGTCGGGTCAATTCGTTAATGGCATCCTGGATAATATTCATCAGGAACTGGTGCGCGCGGGAGAACTTCGGAAGATTGACTTCAACAAATCTTAAGCATCGTTATATATTTGTCATCACTCATTCACATGAAAACAGTTAACGCCTTATTGCTTTCCATCGGGTTGATGCTGATGGCTTGCCAACAAACCAAGAAAACCAGCGAGCCCAGCGTAACGGATACACAGAAAAAAGAAGCGTTGGAGCAAGCTTTTGCCGACACGCTGAACTTAACGGAAGTAGAATGGCTGGATCCGGTGGATCGCAACCTGGGAAAGCTCACCGCAAATAAGTCGATCGACATTGTATGGCGATTTAAGAACGTGGGCAACAAACCCCTGGTCATTGAAAATGCTTCTGCTTCTTGCGGATGCACCGTGCCGGAAAAGCCGGAAAAACCCATCGCCCCCGGAGAGATCGGACAGATCAAAGCCACTTTCAATGGCAGCGGGCAGGGAACCATCCTCAAACAAGTACATGTATTTGGAAACATCAAACCCAACCGCGAGCAAACCCTCAGTTTCTCCGGTGAAATCAATTCTAAATAATTTTATTACCCATCAATCTTTTTTATGATCAAACGCATTCTTCTCCTTAGCTCCACATTCGTACTGTCACTTGCTTCATGTGTTCCCCCTCCCGGTGGAAAAGCAGCAGGTAAGCCGAGTAGTCCTCTGGGCGATTATGGCTCGCTGGTCTTCATGGGTATGATCATCCTGGTTTTCTGGCTGTTCTTCATTCGCCCCCAAGCCAAAAAACAAAAAGAGCAAAAGAAATTCATCGACGAGATGGGTAAAGGCGACAAAGTGGTAACTATTGCAGGTATCCACGGCACCATCTTCAAAGTGAATGAGGACGGAACCCTTCAATTGGAGGTTAGTCCGGGTAGTTACCTGAAGATCGAGCGCTCTGCCATCAGCATGGACTGGACGTCGGCATTGAACAAGCCCACGACCGACAAAAAATAATCGGATATCCATCCCGCACGCACGCTGAAGATCCAAGCGTCGTAATTTCAATTATGCTACGGATCGGATTAACCGGCGGAATAGGCAGCGGCAAATCAACTGTTGCCCGCATCTTCCAATCACTTGGCATTCCTATTTATTCATCGGACATAGAAGCGAAACGTTTGATGCAAACGGATCCTTTCATTCGTGAATCGATTGTAGAAGCATTTGGGGAAGAGGCTTACAATGGCTCGATGCCAAATACCAAGCGAATGGCTGAGATCGTTTTCAATGATCCGGCAGCGCTGGAGAAATTAAATCAGATCATTCATCCTGCCACAATCAACAATGCCAAAGCATGGATGGGGAAACAACAGGCCCCTTATGTAATCAAAGAGTCTGCCTTGATCTTTGAAAGTGGTGCGGGAGAAGGACTTGATCTCGTCATCTGTGTATACGCACCAAAATCCCTTCGCATCCAACGCGTGATGCAACGCGAGTCGGTTAGCCGCGAGACGGTATTGGCGCGTATGAACAGACAAATTGACGAGGAACTAAAACGCAGGCTCTGCGATCGGGTCATTTACAACGACGAGCAGCAACCGTTACTGCAACAAGTATTATCGTTGCATAAATCCTTGCTGGCGATGGCAAAGAATGATTAATGCAAATCGGCCAGCGCCTGCTGAATCCTTGCCCAACCCTTTTCCAAATTAGACATGCTGTTGGCGAAAGAGAACCGAACGCAAGTAGGCTCTCCGAATGCATCGCCCATTACCGACGAAACATGCGCCTTGTGAAGCAAATACATACTGAGGTCGGCGGCATTGGAGATGGTCGTTTCACCATCGGTCTTTCCAAAATAGGCACTGACATCCGGGAATACATAGAAGGCCCCTTCGGGTGAGGGACAACTTAGTCCGGGTATATTCGCTACCAACTCCCCTACTCGCTTGCGTCTGTTTGCGAATTCGGTGACCATGTCGAGGGTGGGACGAAGATCTTCTTTAAGTGCTGCAACTGCGGCTTTTTGTGCGATGGAGTTGGCGCCGCTCGTGAATTGTCCCTGTACTTTTTCACAAGCTTTAGCAATGGCAACGGGTGCGGCGATGTATCCGATACGCCAGCCGGTCATGGCAAATCCTTTACTGAGTCCGTTGATGATAACCACACGATCTTTCAATTCCGGAATGGCGGCGATACTAAAATGACTGCCAACAAAATTGATGTACTCATAGATCTCGTCTGACAAAATCGTGATCTGCGGATGTTGTTTGAATATTTCTCCCAGAGCTCTTAATTCAGCTTCGGAATAAACGGCACCGCTGGGATTGCAAGGAGAGGAAAACATAAAGACCCTTGTACGCGGAGTGATGGCAGCGGCGAGTTGCGCCGGATCGATCTTGAAACCTTGTGCAGCAGTGGTACGTACAGTAATCACTTTGCCTCTTGCGATTTTTACGAGTTCACTGTAGGTGACCCAAAATGGCGTGGGAATAATTACTTCATCGCCCTCATCTACCAACGACAAGATCGCATTGGCCAAACTTTGTTTTGCACCGGTGGAAACAACGATGTTTTCGGTTGCATAGTCCAGCCCATTGTCGCGCTTGAGTTTATGACAAACCGCTGCCCGCAGATCCGGAAATCCGGCAACAGGTGTGTAATGACTCCAATTATCCCGAATGGCTTGAATGGCTGCTTCTTTGATATGCGCAGGCGTATCAAAATCCGGTTCTCCTAAACTCATGTCAATGACATCAATGCCTTTTGCGCGCAGCTCTCGTCCCAGTTGCGCCATCTTGAGGGTTTCCGGTTCGTTGAAGCGTTGGAGGAAGGAAGAGAGGAGCATGGAGGTTTAGTGTTTAGGGTTGAGAGTTGAGAGGAGGTTTGGAGATTGGGGTTTGAGATAAACTACGCTCTTCAAACTCCTGAAACAAACTTCAACCTCCCCTCTTCAAACTGCTTTTCTGATATTGGTGTATCGCCCGGCCAAGTTCCTTCATAAAAGGGAATCCGACCGAATCATAATCATATTTATCGTCATTAAATATTCCGTCTGAGTTGCAGTAGATCACGGCGCTCAGCAGGAACTCTATATTGTTTTTAGTATCGTGAAAATAGGCGCCGTCGATCAAAAATCCGTAGGCATCTCCCACCTTGTTGTAAACGCGTATCGCTGGATCAAAACTGTTTTTCTCCGATCCGTAATAAAGAAACTTTACGTAGGTATCCCAGTATTCGCTTGTGTCATAGAGCGGATCGTCCGATTCTGCCGGCAACATCGACATGTATTTGCGCAGAAACATCAGATCGGACTCGGTCAAGTTGAAGCGCTGCTTTTTGGGAAGCGACTCCGGAAACATAATGCTACGCACCATCCGGTGCAATTCCTCCAATGGGAATCGGTTCTTGTTTGAAAAGTCGAACGGCTCCTGCACCAACTTGCCTTTTGACAGATACCCCACCCCCATTTTTATTTCCCGCTCCGGCATGCGATACTGACTGAACATCGCCGGCTTGGAATAAACGAGCGAACCGTTCGCATCCAAAAAACGAATGGGATTGGTGTGACGGTTCTGCTCCATGGTCAGGGGCAGACTGAGCCGATGCACAATCTGGGTGTTGAAATATCCCAACCGGTGCAAGGTTTCATTGATGTAATCGGGACCAAGAAACTCATAGAGTCGGTTAAACGCATCGTTGTCGCTCACCAACAAAATCTTTTTGATGTAATGCGCAATGGTGGGCCGACCATCCGCTGCCGAGCGATCGCCCAAGACCGGGGTTTGTTCCGGAGCGGCCGAATCGGTGAGCATGGTGGTGTTCATATCCAGTCCCGCTATGCCCAACTCGTTGAGTCGTTGCAAGGCCAAAATGGTAACGGGGAATTTGACCGTGGAGGCAGGGTAGAAATATTCATCGGGCTGTGCGCGGTAGCTATGCTCCTCGAAACGAGGGCGGCCTTTTTTATCGCGTCGAATACGGGTGGACAGGATCTGGACACGGCGATCCGTCGAGACAAAAATAAGCGGATCAAAAATTGGAGACTTCGCTTTTAAAATATTGTATATCAGTGATTCAGATGTCATTTTTTTACTGGCTTCCAGCCGCTGCTGCGCGGCAGATTGCGCCTGCACGAGAGCACTGCTTCCTAGCATCAATAAAACAGATAAAAACAAGCAAGGTTTTGACAGGATCATCATCAAAATCAAAGATAGGATTCCCCCCGCTTTAAGTTTTTAGAAATCAAGAACAAACGTGTCAAATCACCCCCCAGGATTCCCTCGAATCCGCTATATTTGCCCTCCTTAAAAAAGACGGTCTGTAGCGGGTGCTGCAGACCCCAAAACCGACACGTATGCAACTGAAAGGATTGGTTCGTTTTTTCACCGTGCTGCTGATCATCTATTCCGTTTATCAGCTCTCTTTCACTTGGTTTGTACAAAACCACGAACAGAAAATCGAGGCGCAGGCCAAATCATGGCTGAGCAAAAACTTCTTGGCCGCTGATAAAAAATATCCCGGTAACAAGGACTCACAGCAAGTTTATCAAGATGAGCTCGACCGTAATTATCGCAGGTACCTCGACAGCTCACTGAAGGCCACCGAAAACACGACCATCACCTATGGCATCAACGGTGCCATAAGCTATAAAACCGCCAAAGAAGAGGAATTGAACCTTGGACTGGACTTGCAGGGCGGTATGAACGTTACCATGGAAGTGGAAATGACCGGTTTGCTGAAATCATTGGCAAATAATTCAGCTGATCCCAGCTTCCAAACGGCCCTGGTGAACGCCGATAAACGCAAAGCAAACAGCGATGCCGATTTCATCGGACTGTTCTTGGATGAGTACAAAAATCTCGCACCTGGTCGCCCCTTGGCAGGATTGTTCGCTGCCGGTAGTTCAAACGAGATCAATATCAAATCGACAGATGAGGAAGTGGTCGCTTATATCCGCAAACAAGCCAGCACCGCTTTCAACCTGACCTTCGATCGCCTCAGCACCCGTATCGACCAATTCGGTGTGGCTCAGCCTTCGATCAATCCCATTCCGAACCGTGGATTGATCAGCGTAGAATTGCCGGGCATCAAAGACAAAGAGCGTGTACGTCGCTTGCTCCAAAGTACTGCCAACCTTCAGTTCTGGGAGGTTTATAATATCGCTGAATTAGACAAGCCATTCACAGATGCAGAACAAGCATTACGTACTTATTATGATGGCACTTCTGGATCTGTTGATACAACCAAAGCTGAAGTTGCAGCAGCAGATACAAAA
>CAYYXC010000080.1:0-6910 GCA_964475505.1 uncultured Chitinophaga sp. | reverse complement strand
GGGTCCGTTCCAAATGATCAACCCGTCCGGACCTTTTTCAGCTTCAGGATACTGTAGATCCCATACAAAACGATTCATACCGGAACCGATCTCCCATTTTTCTTTTTCGGATCGGGCATCATACTGACGAATGAATTTTCCTTTCGAGTCATACAGCGCCACCCGAATCGGTTTGGTTTCGGTTAAGCTATCGATCCAAAAAGGAATCACTACTCCCTTAACTGCATTTTGTCCGGCTGCCGCTGTAGAACCATAGCCACCCCGTCCGCTGTTCATCCGCACCACAGGCGCAGGGGTGAATACATGCCAGGATTTTTTGAAAATGGAGTCGGCATATTGCTGCACCATCGACAGATCGTCCAACACATAAATACTTCGTCCCTGCGTACCCACGATCAAGTCATTGTTTTTAAGCGCGAGATCGGTGATGGGACTGACAGGCAGGTTGCATTGAAAGGACATCCAATTGGCACCATCATCATAACTGATATAAAGTCCATACTCCGTTCCGGCATAGAGCAATCCCTTGCGGGTGCGATCGGCTCTCAAGGCACGGGTGAAATGCATGCGGTTAATACCATTATCGATGCGCTTCCAAGTCTTTCCATAATCCTCCGTTTTGAAAATGTATGGCGCAAAATCATCGAGCTTATAACGGGTACCTACGAAGTAGGCAGCCCCCGGACGAAAAGGATCCACCTCCATGGAGTTCCACATCATCCACTTGGGAATGCCGGGTGGTGTAACGTTGGTCCATGTCTTTCCCTGATCCCGACTTACATGGATCAATCCATCATCGCTGCCAGCCCACAACAAGCCAGGCTCGAGGGGACTTTCCGTGGCAGTAAAAATGGTACAATAGTATTCAACACTGGTGTTGTCTTTGGTAATGGGACCACCGCTGGGACCTTGCTTGGTTTTATCGTTGGTTGTTAGATCGGGGCTGATCTGTTGCCAGGAGCGTCCTTCATTTTCCGTAACAAAAAGGTGATTACCGGCTACGTACAATCGCTTCGGATCATGTGGCGAGAAGAAAATCGGATAATTCCATTGGAAACGATAGCGCTGCACATCGGCACCTGCACCGATGCCATCATCCGGCCACACATTGATCAACCGATTCTCCTGTGTGCGGTGATCCAGCCGCGAAAGAAATCCCATGTAACTTCCTCCGTAGGTAATATCGGGATCGGTTGGATCGGCTACTACATAGCCGCTTTCTCCACCGGCCGCTTCTTGAAAATCATCGCCCGCGATCGCAGGTCCGTAGGAACGAGACCGAATGCGAAAAGCACTGTTGTCTTGCTGCCCACCCAGGATCCGATACGGAAACGCGTTGTCGGTACTCAACCGATACACTTGAACCGTTGGCTGATTCAAATAGGTACTCCAATTATTTCCCATATCAAAAGAAACCTGCGCGCCGCCATCATCAGCCACGATCATCCGATTGGGATCCTTGGGATCGATCCAGAGATCGTGGTGATCACCATGCGGTGTAGAAATGCGTTTGAAGGTTTTGCCCGCATCAGAACTGGATAAAAATTCCACGTTCAGGCAATAGACCCGGTTTTCATTTTTGGGATCGACATATACCCGTGTATAGTACCAAGCGCGCTGACGAATGCTGTTCTCACTCGATTGCAGGGTCCATGTCTTTCCTGCATCAGTGCTCATGTACAATCCGCCTTTTTCATTTTCAATGAGCGCATATATTTTATCAGTATTGCTCGGGGCAACGGCTACACCCACGATGCCCCAGGTTCCTTTCGGCAGGCCCTTGTTTTGTTGAATGGAGGTCCAAGTCTCTCCCCCATCCGTCGATTTCCACAAACCACTTCCGGCCCCGCCACTTTCCATCACATGCGGCTGACGAATCACACGCCAGGTTCCGGCATAAAGCACATTGGGATTACCGGGCTCTATTACGATTTCACTGCAACCGGTTTGTTCATTCACAAATAAGGTTCGCTTCCAGGTCTTTCCGCCATCGGTCGTTTTGTAAACGCCGCGTTCTTGGTTAGGCCCAAACAAATGTCCCATCACCGCCAACCAAACAATATCAGGGTTTTTGGGATGGATCACAATACGTACAATATGCCGGCTGTCTTTCAATCCCAGGTTGCGCCAAGATTTTCCACCATCGTCGCTGCGCCAAATACCACCCAATCCCTCACTCACGTTTCCGCGCATTGTTTTTTCTCCTTCCCCTGCATATATAATGCTCTCATCTGATGGAGCAACCGCCACGGAGCCGATTGACCCACCAAAATATTTATCGCTGATGTTTTTCCAGTTGCTTCCGCCATCGGTGGTTTTCCAAACACCTCCACCCACACCGCCGAAATAAAAAGTGTTGCGCTCCTGATAACTTCCAGCGACGGCCGCACTACGCCCGCCCCGAAATGGACCGATCAAACGGAAAGATATTTTCTGTTGAAAAGCGTCCGGCAAAACAGGTGTTGATTGACTTACTCGGGATGATTTTCCTTGGCCCAATAAACCAATGGGCATCAAAAAAATTAATAGGAAACGACCGTACTTCATGTGCATTGGTTTGAATGGGGAAGTTACCAAAAAACGAATTCGTATCTTCCTTTCATGGCAAACATCGATCAAACGATAAGAGGCATACTGGTTGATATACACCAGGAATGCCTGTTTCCGGGTGAGCTAACTATACGAGATGGCAAGATCTTCTCCATCCGGAAAATCGATGCAGATGCCCTGCCTTCAAACCGATTTCTCATGCCGGGCTTCATCGATGCCCATGTACATATTGAAAGTTCGTTGCTGGTCCCCTCTGAATTTGCCCGCATGGCCGTTCAACACGGAACGGTAGCAACCATCAGCGATCCGCATGAGATTGCCAATGTATGCGGTATGGCCGGCGTAGATTTTATGATCGAAAATGGCAAGCAGGTTCCTTTCAAATTTCATTTTGGTGCGCCGAGTTGTGTACCCGCCACCATTTTTGAAACAGCCGGTGCAACCATCACGGTAGAAGAGATCAAAAAATTATTGAGCCGGCCCGAAATAAACTACCTCAGTGAAATGATGGATTTTCCGGGGGTATTGCACGGTGATGAAGAAGTGATGCAGAAAATTGCCGCTGCAAAAGCCGCTGGCAAACCGGTGGATGGCCATGCCCCCGGCTTACGAGGAGCAGCCGCGCAACAATACATCGATGCCGGGATCAGTACTGATCACGAATGCTTTACCATTGATGAGGCAAAAGACAAACTTGAGCGAGGGATGAAGATCCTGATCCGAGAGGGAAGTGCTGCCAAAAACTTTGAAGCCCTGATCGAACTGCTACACGAGCACCCCGATCGAATCATGTTTTGTAGCGCTGACAAACACCCCGACAGTTTGTTAGCCGGACATATAAACCAACTCTGTGCAAGGGCGATCAAAAAAGGCATCCCCCTTTTTCATATTTTACGAGCCGCCTGTGTCAATCCGGTTGAACATTATTCAATGCGGGTGGGACAGCTGCGCGTGGGGGATCCTGCCGACTTCATTGTTGTCAATGATCTTATAGCATTTGAGGTATTAGAAACCTATGTCGATGGCGTGCAGGTTTTTGTTAACGGAAATACATTGATCCCATCCGTACCCGTAGAACCGATCAATCAATTTCATATAAACCCGATACATACTTCTCAATTAGAAGTAGAAGCAGTGCAGGGCTCATCCGTTCATCCGGTGATCGGCGCATTGGATGGACAACTGATTACGGAGCGTATTCATGAAACGCCAACCATTCAGGACGGAAAATACATATCCGACACCGACCGAGATATTTTAAAGATCGTAGTCGTGAACCGTTACCAGCCTGCCATGCCCGCGATTGCATTCATCAAAAACATCGGGTTGAGGACGGGCGCCATTGCCTCCTCCGTGGCGCACGACAGTCACAACATCGTAGCAGTGGGTTGCGATGATGCATCGATCTGCCGGGCTGTGAATGCGTTGATGGAATGTCAAGGGGGACTCAGCGCGGTGGAGCAATCGAACCTGCAGGTATTGCCGCTTCCGGTAGCCGGATTGATGAGTGCTGCCGACGGATTTGAGATTGCCGATAAGTACACCGAACTGGACCAATTCGTAAAGAATAATTTGGGGTCTGGATTAAGCGCCCCTTTTATGACACTATCCTTTATGGCACTACTGGTGATTCCGCATGTAAAACTGAGCGATAAAGGACTATTCGACGGCGATCGATTTGAATTTTTCTGATCAAGCCTCCTGCCCCATCCATAAGGCACCACCGATACTGGGTGCAGATGCACCTGTAACGGATGCGATAACGGTATTTTCTTGTCTCCACCGAAGCACACCGATAAAAGCCATGATGATTGCTTCTTTATACTGAACCAAATCAGTCGAGGGAATAAATGGTTTGATGCCCAAGGGCTGCAGGTGATTAGCCAAACGCTCGATGAGAAATTCATTGAACGCTCCGCCACCGGTAATCATCATTTCTCCTGGTCGGATCGTTCTGTTGATGCTTGCAAGGGCTTGATACACTTGTTGAGCAATGTGCTCTGTGTAGGTAGCCAGCAGGTCGGGAATGGAATGACCCGATTCAATCAACATGGGTAAGATTCGTTCTATTCCGAATTGATTGGGAAGTGATTTTGGTCCGGTGCGCTGATAATACTCCAACCCATTCAGTTGTTCTAATAAACTCTTTTGAATCGTTCCGGTGCGAGCGATCGCGCCACCTTCATCCATTGAATGCCCCATCTGTTCGGCGAGTTGATTCAATACACGGTTGGCTGGACAAACATCAAAAGCCAAGTAAGGATCCGAGGCTAAGGAAATGTTGGCAATGCCACCAATATTCAAAAAATAAGCATGGTTAGGAAATACCATTCGTTCACCTATGGGTACGATCGGTGCGCCTTGCCCACCCAAGGCTACATCCATCGCCCGCAGGTCGGTGATCACCGGCAAACGAGTGGTAGCGGCTATTGCTGCACCGTCTCCCAGTTGCGCAGTGAGTTTGGAAGCGGGATGATGAAAGGTGGTATGTCCATGCGATGAAATAAGTCCGACCCGATAAGCCAATCCCTTTTCTTCGATAAACCGATTTACTTGTTCGCCCAGATAATGGCCATAATCAACGTGCAACTGGAGATAGTCTTGCGCATTCAACTCCGTAGCATGTAATAATTTTTGAGCCCAGGATTGTGAATATGAATAGCAGTCAACGGCCTCGATCTGATAATGCCATTTTGGTCCTTCGGCCTGAAATTCGACCATTGCCAAGTCCAACCCGTCGAGTGAGCTGCCGCTCATCAGTCCCAATGCGCGATACATCATGGCATTTTCAATTAGATTTGTCAAAATTAGTCTTTCCATCATGGTCATCAATCTCAGTCAGCAGCATTCCCTGGTCAGCAATTGGGTAGCCGAATTGCGTGATGTCGGTGTACAAACAGATCGAATGCGTTTTCGACGCAACCTGGAGCGAATCGGTGAGGCGGCCGCGTATGAGATCAGTAAAAAATTGCCTGCTAAACAAGTGGAGGTGACCACGCCCCTCGGAACAGCCACGCATTGGCTTTTGGACGGTCAACCCGTATTGGGAACAATTTTACGGGCAGGTCTTCCCCTTCACCAGGGTTTGTTGAATTATTTCGACAAAGCGGATAATGCTTTTGTATCCGCCTACCGAAAACACCATCCGGATGGAAGTTTTGAGATCAGCATTGAATACTTGTCCTGCCCCTCGCTGGAAGGAAGGGTATTGATACTAGCGGATCCGATGCTGGCAACCGGCGCCTCCCTGGCAAAGACGATCCAATTCCTGCGCGAAGAGGGCAAGCCCAGCCAAATACATGTAGTAGCCGCCATTGCCTGTCAGGTCGGAATTGACATGGTGCTGCGGGAGGAACCATCTACCACCATTTGGTGCGGCGATATCGATGAGGAGCTTACGGCAAAGAGCTATATCGTACCCGGATTAGGTGATGCCGGCGATTTGGCCTTCGGGGAGAAGAAGCAACAGTGAAAGTTGGGAGACTGAAGTTTGGAGTTTGGGTCAGTAGTTTAGGGTTGAGCGGTTTTTCGTAATTTGCCAATCCCTTACGCCCGAGCAATTTTCCCTGCCCGTTTGCGTTTGAAGCAAGAAACCCACCGATGAAAAGGCTTTTTACCATTGTATTGACCCTCAGTCTGTTTCTTTCCACCGCATGGTCGCAGGATCCTAATTTCTCGCAATTTTTTGCGTCGCCCATGACCTTGAACCCGGCGTTGACCGGAAAGTTTGACGGATTGTTTCGGGTTGCAGGAAACTACCGCAACCAATGGCCGACCATCAACAATGCCTTTGTAACCAAAACTGTTTCGGTTGACTTTTCTGCATTAAAGAACAGGATCTCCGAGGTCGATAATCTTGGTATCGGATTTCTGGGGCTGACCGATCGAGCCGGAGACGGCGTGCTGGTTACAAATTATGCGGGCCTATCATTGGCCTATCACAAGGGATTGGATGAAAATGGAAGACATCACTTGGGGGTTGGTTTTCAGGGAACCTTCATCAATAAAAGATTGGATGTAACCAAGGTTGATTTTGAGGACGAGCTTACCCCTTTGGGCTTCACGGGTGTAACCAGTGAGATCTTCGCAAGCAATCAAGTAAGTGTAGGCTACTTTGACCTCAATGCCGGTTTGATCTACACGGGCAGTACCGATGGCAGAAATAGTTTTTACATCGGCGCATCCATGTATCACATCAACCGACCTAAGGAAACTTTCCAGGGCGGACAATACCTGCTCAATGCTCGTACCACCCTACAGGCCGGTGGAAAAATTCCCATTGGTCAGTATAATTTCTTACACGTTTCCGCCATTCACAGCATGCAGGCTCGTGCTTCCAATACCGTTGGAGGCATGGCAT
>CAYYXC010000079.1:0-6922 GCA_964475505.1 uncultured Chitinophaga sp. | reverse complement strand
ACTTAGGATCTGATGCCGCAAGGTGTGGGGGTTCGAGTCCCTCCATCCGGACCACTTGATCAAAAAACTATGGCCACCATTACACGCGAACCGATCGGCGAACTGCACGAAAAAATCTCTGTGAAACTGGACAAATCCGATTATCTGCCGGGTTTTGAAAAATCGCTGAAGGAATATGGCAAGAAGGCCAATATCCCCGGATTCCGAAAAGGCATGGTGCCAGCCGGACTGATCAAAAAAATGTACGGACCATCCGTGTTTACCGACGAGGTACTGCGTACGGTTGACCGCGAATTGATCGGCTATCTGCAAACCGAAAAGCTGGAGATCTTTGCGCAACCCCTGCCCTTGGAAACAGATATGAGGCAGCTGGATGTCAATAATCCCATCGACTACACCTTCCATTTCGAGATCGGCCGCAAGCCCGACTTTAAACTGACCGACCTTGGCAAAGCGAAAATCACCCGCTACGTGATCGAGGTGACAGATGAAATGATCGACCAAGAATTGACCCGTCTTCAAAATCGATACGGAAACATGAAGGACCAAGAAATCGTCGACAACGACGACCAGGTTCTCAATGTTCAATTCTCCGAGGTGAATGACCAGGGCGAACCCATCGAAAACGGAATTCAAAAAGACAATTCACTCCTGGTTAAATATTTCGCACCCGGCATGCGCGCTCAATGGACCGGTAAGAAAGTGGGTGATTCATTGACAACTACGCTTGCCGAGGCCTTCGAAGAAAAAGAACGCGGTTGGATCCTCAGTGATCTGGGCCTCAGCACTGAAGACCAAGCAGCTTCGAATAAAAAATTCCGAATTGCATTGACCAAGATCGGTCTGCTGGAAAAGCGTGCCCTCGACGAATCTTTCTTTGAGCAACTCTACCCCAACCAAGAAGTGAAGACCGAGGCGGATTTCCGAAACAAGATCCGTGAAGAGATCCAGGCATATTGGACTGCCCAATCAAATAACCAGATACAAGACCAGGTTTTCCATGCATTAGTTGATCATACCGAGATCTCTTTCCCTGAAAGCTTCTTGAAGAAATGGTTGCAAACGCAAGGAGAAAATCCCAAAACAAGCGAAGAGATTGAAGGCGAGTTCCCCACCTTCCGCAACCAATTAAAGTGGACACTGATCTCAGAAAAGATCGTACAAGATCAAGCCCTGCAGGTAAACCCCGACGAGATCCGTGCCTTTGCCCAACAACAACTCTTCAGTTACATGGGTGGTGCTAACTTGGGTATGGATCAACCATGGGTTAAAGAATACACGGATCGGATGATGAAAGATCGCAAGTTTGTAGAAGATGCTTTCCACAGAATCCAGTCTCAAAAAGTTATGGAATGGGGTGCATCCCAGGCCAAGCCAACCGACAAGCCCATTGAAGCGGAAGCATTCACCAAAATGGTAGAGGAACACCGCCATCAACATCATTGATAAAAAAGCTGACCCTCTCGGTCAGCTTTTTTGATGACGGCAGTTGCTCCATGCCGACAGAATGTCACCGATTTTGCCAATCCGTCGAATGGACGGATATTTGATAGAACCCACCGTATAATAAAACCTCCATGGGATTCAATTCCGAATTTGAAAAATTTGCCGTCAAAGACCGAGGCATTTCCAGCAATACATTGCATGGGTATGCATCGCATTTGGTAACGGCTATGACGCCGAACATCATCGAAGAACGCTCGCTCAATGTAGCCGTGATGGATGTATATAGCCGCTTGATGATGGACCGCATCATCTTCCTTGGCTATCCAATCAATGATGAGATCGCCAACATCGTAACCGCACAGTTGTTGTTCCTGGATTCGACCGATCGGCAGCGCGATATCAATATGTATATCAATAGTCCGGGTGGCAGTGTCTATGCAGGCTTGGGTGTTTACGACACCATGCAATACGTGAGCCCCGACATCGCTACTATCTGCATCGGCGTAGCTGCCTCTATGGCCTGCGTGCTGCTGGGCGCCGGTACCAAAGGAAAACGGGCAGCCCTTAAGCACTCTCGCATCATGATGCACCAGCCCAGTGGCGCCATTGGCGGACAAGCCAGTGACATCGAGATCACTGTGAACGAGATCCGAAAGTTAAAGAAGGAACTCTACGAAGTGGTGCAATTGCATACCGGCAAATCCGTCGAGCAAATTGAAAAAGATTTCGACCGTGACAACTGGATGACAGCCCCCGAGGCAAAAGAGTACGGACTGATCGATGAAGTACTCGTCACCAATCCCAAAAAACAAAGCAAGTCCTGACCCGGAACAACTACGACATTATGAAAACGAACGATATTTTATCCAAACCCCTCTGGCTGAATGAGGATGACGACGAAAAAGAGGAACGCCCCCAATCCGATATTGGAATGTTCAATAAAAAACTGGAGCGTTATTTTTTTGAAAAACGTGCTGTTTATCTCTGGGGTGTTGTAGATGATAAAAGTGCCCGCGACGTTGTCAGCAAACTCCTTTTGCTGGATGCCGACAAACCCGGTGAGGAGATCAAATTCTATATCAACAGTCCGGGTGGCGTTGTCACCAGCGGTATGGTGATGTACGATACGATGCAAATGATCCAGAGTCCGGTTAGCACAATCTGCATGGGATTGGCTGCCTCCATGGGAAGCATTTTGCTCAGCGGCGGTACCAAAGGCCGTCGATTCATTTTCCCGCACGGCGAGGTTATGATCCATCAACCCTCCCTTGGCGGATACATTCAAGGAGTAAGCACCGATCTGGAAATACAAGCCGAACAAACCCGTCGAGTCAAAGAGATCGGCGCCGGCATCCTGGCTAAAAACTGCGGTAAGTCCGTCGAGCAGATCATGCGCGATTTCGACCGAGATTATTGGATGGATGCCAAACAAGCCATCGAGTACGGCATCGCCGACCACCTGATCGAGAAACTCTAACCATGGCAAAGAATCCCTTGCACTGCTCCTTCTGTGGCCGCAACCGCGACGAGGTTAAGATCCTGATCGCCGGACAGGAAGGTCATATCTGTGAAAACTGCGTGGAGCATGCCCGTGAAATAATCGACCAGGAACTTTCAGTAAAACAAGACAAATCAGCTGCCTCTTTCAAACTGCAGATAAAAAAACCTGTCGAGATCAAAAAGTTCCTCGATGAATATGTGATCGGACAGGATGATGCGAAGAAAGTATTAGCAGTAGCTGTATACAATCACTACAAACGACTCACTCAACGGCAGCCCGAAGGCGGTTCAGAAGTTGAGATCGACAAGAGCAATATTGTAATGGTTGGGGAAACCGGCACGGGTAAAACACTGCTCGCCAAAAGCATCGCTCGGATGTTAAATGTTCCGTTCGCGATTGTGGATGCGACCGTATTCACCGAAGCCGGTTACGTTGGTGAGGATGTGGAGAGCATCCTTACGCGCCTGTTACAGGTTTGCAATTACGATGTGGCTGCCGCCGAAAGAGGCATCGTTTACATCGACGAAATTGATAAGATCGCCCGAAAAGGCGACAACCCCTCCATCACCCGCGACGTAAGCGGTGAAGGCGTACAACAAGGGCTACTCAAATTATTGGAAGGAAGCGATGTATTGGTACCGCCACAAGGAGGCCGCAAACATCCGGAGCAAAAACTGGTGAAGATCAATACCCAGCACATCCTGTTCATTTGCGGAGGAGCCTTCGATGGCATCCAGAAGATCATCGGTCGCCGCGTGCAGTCCAACACCATCGGATTTCAGGTGGACAAAGAAGAGCAAGCATTGCGACAAAAAAATCTGCTGCAGTTCGTCAACGCTACAGACTTAAAACAATTCGGATTGATCCCTGAACTGCTTGGCCGCCTGCCGGTTGTCACTCACCTCGATCCGCTGGATGGTCCCGCACTCAAATCGATCCTTACCGAACCAAAGAATGCACTGATCAAACAATACCGACGCCTGTTTGAACTGGAAGGAATCGAACTTATCATAGAAGAGCCAGCGTTGGATTTCATGGTTGAAAAAGCGATGGAATACAAATTGGGGGCCCGTGGGCTTCGCAGCATTTGCGAAACCATCCTAACCGATGCCATGTATGAAATGCCTTCATCCGACACCAAATCATTTACCCTGAGTTTGGATTACGCCACCCGCAACTTTGAGAAGAGCAAAATGAATTTGCTGAAAGTCGCCTAACCCCGCAACGCATGCAAGAGTTAATTCAGAAGCTTCAACAGGAAGCTGGCCTAACCGAAGAACAAGCCAAACAAGCCATCGAGGCGATGAAAAATTTCGTTGTTGAGAAATTTCCCATGCTCGAATCAGCCGTCAACAAACTATTCGGCGAATAAAAAAATCCCGACCAGCGGCCGGGATTCATTACTAGTTACCTATTTCCAAAGCGTCAGACGGATCAACCGCAGCCTCCTTGGTTACCACAGTTCAGGCATTTGTAGCAGGCCCCGCTGCGCATCATGATATTACCGCATACGTTACAGGCGGGTGCATCGCTTTGCATATTCTTAGCAGCCGCATTCATGGCATCGAGTGCTGATTCTGCTTTCACGGGCTGAGTTGCTTTCACTGCTGCTTTGGCGGCAGGCGATACGGCACTGGGTGCTACACGCACGCTTGACAATTCAGGATCTTTTGCGTACTCCAATCCATTTGATGGAATCACATCCCAATCATCACTGCCGGTATTCATTACTTCGGGCTTGTCGAGCACATGTACCAGGTCGGTGCGACCCAGGTATTCGTATCCGAGCACGCGGAAAATGAAATCGACGATTGAAGTGGTAGTCTTGATATTCGGATGCTCCACGAATCCGGAAGGATCGAAACGAGTGAAGGCAAATTTGTCCACGAACTCCTCCAGCGGTACCCCGTACTGCAATCCAATCGAAACGGAGATCGCAAAGCAGTTCATCATGCTGCGCATGGTGGCTCCTTCTTTAGCCATGTCGACAAAGATCTCACCCAGGGTTCCGTCGGCGTATTCGCCCGTGCGGAGGAATACGGCCTGTCCACTGATCTTGGCTTTCTGCGTGAAGCCGCGACGCTTGGCGGGCAGGGTGCGGCGCTCAACGATGCTTGCCAGTTTGCGCTTCAGCTTGGTGTCAGGCGAGGCCTGCACACGCTTCTGCACTTCTTCCAATAATTCCTCGACCGTGAGTTTACCCAGATCAACAATGTTGGAGTCTGAAGCGGCAGGTGCTTCTGCTACGGCCGCAGTAGATTCGGTATCGGTTTTCTTTTTCTTGTCGGATTTGTTGCTGAGCGGCTGAGAAAGTTTGGAACCATCGCGGTAAAGCGCGTTCGCTTTCAAGCCAAGCTTCCAGCTGAGGTAATAGGCATCTGCAATCTCATCCACCGATGCCTCATGCGGCAAGTTGATGGTCTTGGAGATGGCACCACTGATGAACGGCTGGGTAGCACCCATCATGCGAATGTGTCCGTGCGCATGGATGTAACGCTGGCCTTTCTGACCGCATTTGTTGGCGCAATCAAATACTGGCAAGTGCTCTTCCTTCAGACCGGGAGCACCTTCGAGCATCATAGTACCGCAGACATAATCATTGGCTGCCTCGATCTGCTCGTCGGTGAATCCAAGTGCTTCCAGCAGGCTCCACTCGAAATCGTTGTATTGCTCGGGTTTGAAGCCAAGACGCTGCAAGCACTCTTCGCCCAGTGTGTATTTGTTGAATACAAAGCCGATTTCAAAAGCAGTGAGGGCGGCAGCATCCAGGCGCTTGATCTCATCCGCGATAAAGCCCTTCTCGCTAAGCGTTTGATGGTTGATGAAGGGAGCGCCGGCAAAACTGGCCGAACCAACCGCGTATTTGATGATGGAGTCGATCTCTTTTGGAGAATAACCCAGGTTGCGAAGTGCGGTGGGCACTGATTGGTTGATGATCTTGAAATAACCACCTCCAGAAAGTTTTTTAAACTTCACCAAAGCAAAGTCTGGCTCTACTCCGGTTGTATCGCAGTCCATCACCAGTCCGATGGTTCCGGTGGGGGCGATCACTGTAGACTGGGCATTGCGGTAGCCATACTTTTCTCCCAACTCACAGGCCTCATCCCATGCCTTGCAGGCAGCTTTGAGCAGGTAATCGGGACAATATTTTGCCTTGATGCCCTGAGGCTTGATGCTGAGGTTTTCGTATTCATCTGCATCGTAAGCAGCCAAGCGGTGATTGCGCATTACACGCATCATATGCTTCTTGTTCTCCTCGTAACGAGGGAAGGCGCCGAGTACGGCAGCCATCTCAGCAGATGTTTTGTAAGAAGTACCCGTCATGATCGCGGTGATGGCACCGGCTATGGCACGTGCTTCTTCGCTATCGTAAGGAATACCGCTCACCATCAGCATAGTTCCGAGGTTGGCATATCCTAATCCGAGTGTGCGGTACTCGTAACTGAGTTGAGCCACTTCTTTAGAGGGGAATTGTGCCATCAAAACGGAGATCTCCAGCACTACCGTCCACAAGCGACAATTGTATTCGTATCCCTCTACATCAAACGTGTTGTTGTCGGCATTGTAAAATTTCATCAGGTTGGCTGATGCCAGATTACAAGCGGTGTTATCGAGGAACATGTACTCCGAGCAGGGATTGGAAGCACGGATGGGGCCACCTTCCGGACAAGTATGCCACTCGTTGATGGTGGTATTGTATTGCGTACCAGGGTCGGCACAACGCCAAGCAGCATAAGCGATCTGATTCCAAAGCTCACGGGCAGGCACTTTTTTCATTACGCGTCCGTCCATACGTCCGGTCAACTCCCAATCTTCGTTGTTCTCCAATTTCTCAAAGAAAGAATTGGGAATGCGAATGGAGTTGTTGGAGTTTTGTCCGCTGACGGTACGATATGCTTCGTCCTCGTATCCGGAAGGATAACCGGCTGCGATGAGGGCACCCACTTTTTTCTCCTCTTCTACTTTCCAGTTGAT
>CAYYXC010000078.1:0-7017 GCA_964475505.1 uncultured Chitinophaga sp. | reverse complement strand
CAAAAAAATATTCCAGACCCTTCAAAACGGGATCACGAATTTCATTAACACACGCAAATGGACCAGTGATGCTTTTCAACCGGCGGAACGGATTCAATGCAGTTTTGTACTGAATATCGAGCAGGACCTGGGTAATAATGTTTACAAGGGGCGCATGACGATTCAGGCGGCACGTCCGGCCTACAATACATCTTATGACTCTCCCTTGATGAATTTTCAGGACGACAACGTTGTATTTAAGTACATAGAATTTCAGCCAATTGAATTCAATGAGAATCGGGTGCAAGGGAATGATCCCCTGGTAGCCAATCTCACTGCTATACTGGCATATTATATAAATCTCATCTTAGGACTGGACTACGACTCTTTTTCCCCAAAGGGTGGGGAGCCTTATTTTCTGCGTTTGTGGAATATTGTCAACAACGCACCCGATAGCCGCGACATTTCCGGTTGGAAATCCTTCGATGGTCTTCGCAACCGCTATTGGCTGGCAGAGAATTTCAACAACAATAGGATGGCGCTCATACACGATGCCATCTATGCTTACTACCGCACCGGTTTGGATGTCTTCTATGAAAATGAGGAGGCCGGTCGATCCGGAATCTTGAATGCATTGACTTTACTGCAGAGCGTGCAAGCGGAAAATCCCAGCGCTATGATCCTTCCTTTTTTCTTTCAGGGAAAAGGAAATGAGCTGGTCAAGATATTCTCGAAGGCCACACCCGAGCAAAAGACCAATGCGCGGGAACTGCTCTCTAAGCTAGATATCACCAATGCCAATCTTTACAAATAGTTACGATGAGCCGTCATCTGTTTTTGGTGTTTGTATCTGTTTGGCTGACCGCTTGTGGCGAACGTTTTGCCCAGCCTGCAGCTGTTATGCCTCCAGAGAAAATGGAAGCCGTACTGTGGGATCTTCTACGGGCAGATCATTTTGTTACTAATTATGTTGCCAACCGTGATAGCTCGCTGGCGAATCATGCAAAAGGTCCCCAGCTCTATGCCGCCATTCTGAAAAAGCACGGCATCACCGACTCCACACTTCGTATCAGTCTGGATTATTACAAAAATCATCCCAAGCAATTCTATCCGATCTTGGACTCGATTAGTCAGCAGCCGGCTTTGGCTCCCACATCACTTGCCAATACGCCTGTATCCATCCCTGCTGATTCTACGCAATCACCTGCGCCGGCTCCTGCGCCTCCTCCTCAGCCAAAATCGGGCAGCGACCGACCCAATTTTGCACCGAAGCCCCTTGCGTATTAGTCGGGTTTCTTGATTAATTTCACGCGAACAAGTGTAAGGAAATGAATAAAGTAGTTGCCGGTGCCGATCAGGCCATCGCCGATATTTCAGATGGCGCCACCCTGATGCTGGGTGGATTTGGTCTTTGCGGCATCCCTGAAAATTGCATCGCCGCATTGGTGCGTAAAAAAGTGAGTCAACTCACTTGTATTTCCAACAATGCTGGCGTGGATGATTTTGGAATTGGCTTGATGCTGAAACAACGACAGGTTAAAAAAATGATCTCCTCCTATGTGGGAGAGAATGCCGAGTTCGAACGTCAGTTGCTGTCGGGCGAATTGGAAGTGGAATTGATTCCGCAAGGCACCTTGGCTACGCGTTGTCTGGCAGCTGGTTACGGAATGCCAGCCGTATTTACACCCGCCGGTGTGGGCACCGAAGTGGCTAATGGCAAGGAGGTCCGTCGCTTCGATGGAAAAGATTATTTGATGGAGATGGCATTCCAAGCTGATTTTGCCATCGTAAAAGCATGGAAAGGCGATACGCATGGCAACCTGATCTTTCGCGCTACATCACGCAATTTCAATCCCCTAATGGCCATGGCCGGAAAGATCACCATAGCCGAAGTAGAGGAGCTAGTGCCAGCCGGTGAATTGGATCCAGATCAGATTCATACTCCTGGTATCTATGTGCACCGGATCTTTCAGGGCACAGATTATGAGAAACGAATTGAACAACGAACTACCCGCACCCGCTAAAGTTTTATATCATGGGAATGAACAAAGAACAAATTGCTCAACGCATTGCTCGTGAGTTGAAGGACGGGTATTATGTGAATCTTGGAATTGGTATACCCACCTTGGTGGCTAATTATATTCCGTCTGGAATGAATGTGGTCTTACAAAGTGAGAATGGTTTATTGGGCATGGGTCCTTTCCCCTACGTAGGGGAAGAAGACGCTGACCTGATCAATGCCGGAAAGCAGACCATTACCACTGTACCGGGTTCTGCCTTCTTCGATTCTGCGATGAGCTTTGGTATGATTCGTGCCGGGAAAGTCGACCTCACTGTGCTAGGGGCGATGGAAGTGAGTCAGCACGGCGACATTGCCAACTGGAAGATACCCGGCAAGATGGTAAAGGGGATGGGAGGCGCGATGGATCTGGTAGCCAGTGCACGCAATATCATTGTTGCCATGATGCATACCAATCCCAAGGGCGAGTCTAAGTTATTGCCACAATGTTTGCTGCCGCTTACCGGAAAGGCCTGTGTCAAGCGAATTGTATCGGATTTGGGGGTATTGGATGTGCGGGAGGGAAAATTTCATCTGTTGGAGCGGGCCCCGGGCGTATCCGTCGAATACATAAAGGAAAAAACCGCCGGTGAGTTGGTGGTGGAAGGCGAAGTGCCTGAAATCGTATTCTAATTCAATCGATCAACTCGTTTTTTACGGCGAAGAAGACCAATCCGGCTGTATTCTTCGTGCCAAATCTTTCCATCAAACGGTCCTTGATCGATTCAACTGTACGGGGACTAATGCTCATTTTCTCCGCGATCTCTGCGGCGGTATATTCCATGCAGATCCCGCGAAGTACTTCACGTTCTTTGTCTGATAATACGATTTCACTTCTTAGGTCAGGCGTTACGTTTGCGCGCGCGTGTGATTTTTTGAGCAGGATGCGATTTACAAATTGATTCAGGTAATATCCTTTGCTCATCACCTCTTGAATCGCTTTTCGGATTTCCTGTGGTTCGGCATTTTTCAATAGATAGCCATTGACGCCGTTTTCCATCAGGTGATAAACAAATCGCTCATCCTCATACATGGTTAGTATGAGTACTTTGACGTCGGGGAATTGTTTGGAAATAGCTTTGGTTGTTTCAATTCCATCCATGCCTGGCATCCGCAAGTCCATCAGTACCACCTGTGCGCTGCTCTCTCCTAATTTATCCAGTAATTCTTGCCCGTTTTCTGCTTCCAGCACAAACTCCAGTTGTGTGTAAGGGCGTAGTGATAAGATGACGCCTCTTCGGAAAAGCTTGTGATCGTCTGCTATGGCAATGCGAATGGTTTCCATCCTCGGCTAAAGATACGGATGGATCGGGTGACCGTTTCAGATCAGGGATTCTGCGTGGGGAAGCTGGATGGTTACCTTGTAATAGGTCTGGCTCGAATCTCGTTCGAACAGGATCTGTCCGTCTACCACCCGCAGTCTGCTGGAGATATTTTTCAGACCCAATCCCTCCGGATGTTTGTTCAATGCCTCGAAGTCAGATTGCTCCAATCCACGTCCGTCGTGATGGATGCGCAAGAAGAATTTGCCCTCGTGTGTATTCTGCGTAAGATGAATGAAGCTGGAATTGCTGTGTTTAAGGATGTTGTTCACCAATTCTTGCACCACACGGAATACGATCAGCTCTTTCTCCACTTTCATCCGGTGATTGTAGTCGTGAAAGCGGCTGCTGGCATTCATGGCACCCGATCCGTTGATCTTCTGGAACAGGTCATTGATGGCCGATTCCAAACCGAAATTTTTTAATGTGGGGGGCATCAGGCTATGGCTGATGTTTCGCACCAACTGTATGGTATCGTCGATGATTTGGCGGGCCTGGAAAATGGATTGCAGCTGAGCGGCTTTGTCCTGGTTCACGAGGTTCTCATTCAGATAAAGTCGTGCGGTAGCCAATAGCGGTCCTGCATCGTCGTGCAGATCGGCAGCCAGCCGCTGTCTTTCCTCTTCTTGCAACTTGATGGAGGCATTCAAGAGCAGGCGTTGTTGCTCTTTCTCCATGGCCTGAATCTTCTCATTAAAATTCTTTACCCGACGCTGGTGCAATACGATGAAAACGATCAGCCCTACGGTGAGCAACATCATGCCCAGCGTACCCAATAAGAGTACTACAGAGAGTCCGGCGGTGGATTGAATCAATGAGATCATACTTTGGGGTGGAACGGGTTTAAATCAGGTCGAGATTGGGTGCGTTGAACGTTTGGAGGTTGCTTTCCGACCCGGATCGACGAGGCAAATGCAACAAGGCCACCGCAAAGAGGGCATTCTTTACAATATCACCTATGTAAGAATAATGGTAATAGTTTTTGATCACTTCATTGTCGACGTGATTAACCAGAATGTTGAAGAAAAAGGTGAAACCTAAATAAACCAACATGCCCGTCATCAGCCAGAAGAAAGGATTCTGATACAAATACTGCTCATCCACCTGCTTGAAGCGGAGGTAGAAGAAGTAGATTATGTTTATTGTAATAAGAATTGTTTCAATCGCGATATTAAATGAATCGGCTTTTTGAGAGGCGCCAAGTAGTAATTGGGGGACAAGATTAATAAGGAAAATTACACTACATACTGTGATCAGTACCCTAGCACTTTTATTATTTGACGATAGTCCGATTATAATAGCAAAACAAATAAACTCTAAAGTGGTATATAAAAGGAAGTACTCGTAACTGTCGATTTCAGTTATGAGCAAGTGATGTAGAGTGTTTATAAGCCCAAATAATGCAGAGTGAAGTAGGACAATAGTTGTAGGTGCGCTCAGATGCTTAAACTGAACGATTACTGCTATCCCGGCGATAAGCGGGATAAGAAATGATGCCCTAAGGGCAAAAAGAAAGAGGCTTTCCAAATTTTAACCTTGAGGGTCAAAAATAGAAAACCTCTAATAGGATTGTCCGGTTATTGATCTAGTCGCAGTTATTCCCAAACTAGTTCAGACACCAGAGTATTTTGAAAGATTCTCTTAGTGGTTTTCATAACTTATTCATTTTAAGGGTTTACCGAATGTTTTGTGGGACGGTGAAATTCACCTTGTTCACATCGGTAATCAACCGGTGTTCTGCTATCGGGATACCCTTAAAATCGTATAAATCCCACTGCCACATGGGGTTTTAACGAGTAAATTTCCGAAAAGTACTTGGTAAAAATACGAAATACTACGCTATTAACAGCGTAAAATTACTATGGTAAAAATCCGAAAAAATTCATTTTTGATCGAGTTTATCCACATTTGTGGAGTCTGCGGTAGCCGTATTGGACCGGAGGCGAGGCGACTTTATTTTGTAAAGTATTAATAGACAGCCTCTTGTGTATTAGCTGAGGTCTAGTTGCTGTTTTTGCCACTTTGATCTATGGGTTGCCCTTATTGGAAAGACTCGGTACAGCAACCGACCATGCTATTTTGAGATTGATAATCAGATCTTAGCGCTCTGCTTAGCCCTGAGAAGAGGCGTATGAAAATCTACGATTTAGGGGATGTTTTTTCCCCCTTAGATACTCACGATGCCGTGTCGGATGGCAAAAATCGCCAGGCCCACCCTGCTTTTAATATCTAATTTGACAAAAAGCTGGTCTCTTAATCCATCAACTGCACGGGGGTTCAACCCCATTTCCTGCGCTACCTCTTTGTAGGTGAGTTCGGAACAGGCCAATTTCAAAAATGATAGTTCCTGTTCGCTGAGCATATTTTTTTGAAGCACCATTTTACCCTCTTCATTTACCCGGAATAGTTGGGCGATTCGGCTGCTCGTATAATTTGAATAATAGTAGCCGGTATCCATCACAGTTTGTATCGCCTGTTTCAATTCATCGGGGTGAATGTCTTTTTTTAGAAATCCCTTGACGCCGGCTTGCAGCAACCGGATCAGCGAGAGTTCGGAGTCATACATGGTCAGCATAAGCACCCGCATCTCGGGGTGATTTTCATGTATCCAGTTGGCAACTTCCCAGCCACTTAGTTTGGGCATATTCAGGTCCAGGATCAACACGTCGGGGACTTGACCCGCGCGAATCTTTTCAATGAGTTGCTCTCCATTTGATGCCTGAAGAATGACCTGAAAGTTGCCAAAACCATCTATCAGGGTGGCAAGGGCATCTCGTAGCAATACATGGTCATCGGCTAATCCGATCTTGATCATTTTGGAGTTTGACATTTGCTTGGTATGGGATGGTGAATTGTATGCGGGTTCCATGGTTCGGAGCCGAGTGGATCTGAAAATCTCCATTTAGAAATTGTATTCTGTTTTCCATGTTGACCAGTCCTGTACTGCGTGATTTTACGGGAGCGGATGGGTCAAATCCTTGACCGTTGTCGGTCAGGGACACGTGTACAAAGTCCGGATGGAAATGAAGAACCAATTGCGCCCGAGTGGCGTTGGCATGTTTCAGAATATTTTGAAATCCTTCCTGAACGATCCGATAGAGCACAATCTCCCGCTGAGGTTCCATATAGGATGTAAATCCGTTCACTTCATATTGAAGCTCGAAATGGTTGAGCGATCGTAGTCGATTGATCTCCTCGTCTAATCCGGGTAATAGTCCCTGCTGCAATAAGGCCTCTGCGTTTAAATTTTTTGAGATATCCGACAATTGCTGGATGGAGTGGCCAAGCAGGTCAACAGCCATTCTGATTTTATTCGAATCTGCATCATTAGGCAGGTCGACAAGTGTATTTAATTGAAGTTTAGCTAAGGTGAGCGCATGTCCGATTGAGTCGTGAATTTCTCTTGCAATATCATGTGATGTTTGCTCTTGAATTTCCAATTTTGTTTTCAATACTAAATGCTCGTATTCACTTTTTAAGTTCTCTATCCTCTTTTTTGCTCTAACTTGTTTTTTTCGGTGTATCAAAAGTATAGCTACCGCCATACTTACGATAGACGCTATTACAGTTATTGTAAGAATGAAGAATATAATTAATTCTTCGTGTAAGCTCCCCTTGTTTTCGGACCACTGGGATTTAGAGTTTTTTGTCTTTTAG
>CAYYXC010000077.1:2783-7086 GCA_964475505.1 uncultured Chitinophaga sp. | reverse complement strand
ATTCATGGCAGTGCTTGCAGTTTTTTATTTGGGTTGGTTTGCCGATTGGATCTTACCGATCTGCACGGGCATATTGGGTCGGATGCTCATTAAGCCACTGATGATGATGGTATCGCCTGCTTGTAAGCCATCGATCACTTCTACCTGGTCTGCGGTGCGTGTACCTGTCACCACATCAATAAAATTTGCCTTGCCCTCGCTATATCGGATCACGCGCTTTCCTCTGGCTTGGGGGATCACTGCCTGTGCCGGTAGCAGCAAGGCGGCCGGCTTCTCGGCTAATTGAATGGTAGCGGTTGCAAATACACCGGGGAGTAGTGAAGGGTCTTTTGACATCACGGTAGCTCGGTAATTCAGGCTGCGATTCGTTTCGGTCAGACCAGGCGCAACTGCACTCACCTTTGCTTCGTGCGAAACAGAGGAGCCAGTCGTGCGAAAACTTAGCAATGCGCCGGGCTTGAGTCCTTGCGCATATTTTTCCGGCAGTGAAAAATCAAGCTTGAGCGGCTGTGTTTGTTGAATGGTTGTAAGTACCATTGCAGGAGTAACATAAGCGCCCACACTGATATTTTTCAATCCAAGTTTACCTGCGAACGGGGCTCTCACCTCTGTTTTTTGAATCGTTGTTTTTAGGATACCGATATCCGCTTTCAGGTTCCGGACTTGTAAAACACTCAGGTCGTAGTCTTGTCTGCTGATTCCTTCAATGGCCAACAATTTTGCTTGACGCGACTCCGTTTGTTCCGCGATATCCAATTGTGCTTGCAGTTTTACCAACTGTGCCTGCAAGTCGGCATCATCAATTTTAGCGATCAAATAGCCGGCAGGAACGGCAGCGCCCTCCGCCAAATTCAACCGAACGATGCGTCCGGAAATTTCCGGATGGATCTCTGCTGATTCTGCGGGCATCAAGGTGCCGGGGATTTCGATCGTTTCTTGAAAAGGGGTGGGGCTCAGCACCAAGGTTTCCACTTTCATGGGTGCTTGCTGCTTGTTGGACATACTGCCAGATGTTGATTTGTCTTTACTTCCGCAAGCAAGGAGCAGTAAACTAAGCAGTAGCAACGTTGAAAAATTCATCGGTCGCATTTTCATGTTAGGGTATCCGACAAAGGTAACCAAAGGCTTGCAGACAACAGCCCCATTGGGGGTGTCGAAGAGGCTGCTCTTTAGGAGCGGATTTTAATCAAATCTTTTACCCGACCTGCTGCTGCAGCGAGTTCACCGGGGTTTTCGCCCATAAGGGTAACATGCCCCATCTTTCGTCCGGGCTTTGTTGCCCGCTTTCCGTAAACATGCAAGTGGGCATTGGGCATTTTCAATAATTCCTCCATCCCTTCATAAACCGCCTCTCCGCTGTGCCCGGGCGCTCCGATCAGGTTGATCATAACAGAAGGCATAATGGCATCTGGGTTGCCAAGCGGAAGGTCCATCAGAATACGCCACAGCATATCAAATTGAGAGCTGAAATGTGCCTCGATCGTATGGTGGCCGCTGTTGTGTACCCGAGGGGCGATCTCGTTGATCCAAATGCTTCCGTTTCGATCCAAAAACATCTCCACCGCAAATAATCCAGGCGACCCCAATGCCTCAATCAGTTGCTGAGCAAGCCGGATCGCTTTTCTTTCATTTTCAGTTGAGATAGTAGCCGGACAGATCTGATAATCAAGCAAATTGAGCTTGGGGTCAAATACCATTTCCACACTCGGGTAGGCAACGCTGTGATGAGCGGAATCAACCGCGACCAGTACGGCGATCTCTTTATCGATCTCGATTTTTTTCTCCAGCACGGAGGGTTGGTCAAAACCTTGCGATACGTCCTCTGGTTCATTCAGAATGACTACGCCGCGGCCGTCGTATCCACCAACGCCCAATTTGTGTACAGCGGGCAGAAGATCAAGGTGGTCCGACAGCTCCGATCGGTTTTGGGTGATCCGAAACGGGGCCGTGGGAATGTTATGTTGTCGATAGAATTCTTTTTGGAGGATCTTATTTTGTATGATGCGTAACGTAGAAGGTTTCGGGATGACCTGTATGCCTTCTCGTTCAAGTTGCTCGAGCGCTTCCACGTTCACTTGTTCGATCTCGATGGTGATCACATCCAATTTGCGACCGAAGTCCAGCACGGATTGATAGTCGCGGATGTCGCCGCATTCAAAACGATGGCAGAGCTTAGCCGCCGGACAATCCGGATCATTTTCCAGTACATAGGTGATCGCCGGGTAATTGGCTGCTGCTTGAAGCAGCATGCGTCCCAATTGTCCGCCTCCCAGAATCCCTACTTTTTTCATTGCGCAAAGATAACGGTCGTGCAACTGTCAGGAAAGGGTGGGAAAAACGCTAATTTTGTAAGCGATATTGATCCCCTAAAGAAACGTTTTGCCATGTCTACTTTGCTCGCTGAAAAACCTGTTGTTGCAACCGCTGATTTCCTGCCCTTGGAGGGTACCGATTATGTAGAATTTTATGTGGGGAATGCCAAGCAGGCAGCCCATTATTACATGAGTGCCTTTGGATTTCAGGCCTTGGCGTATGCGGGTCCGGAGACGGGCTGCAAAGAGTTCGCGAGTTATGCGGTTCGACAGAATAAATTGACATTCGTACTCACTACGCCCTTGCATCCCAACAATCCCATGGCCGATCATATCTATCAGCATGGCGATGGGGTAAAGGTGTTGGCCCTTCGGGTGCCCGATGCCACATCCGCCTGGGAGGAGACGACCCGGAGAGGCGCAAAATCTTACCAAGCGCCCTTGGTAAAAAAAGATGAGCACGGTGAGGCGGTGATCAGTGGCATTCACACCTACGGAGATACCGTTCACCTGTTCATAGAGCGGAAGAATTACAATGGCGCTTTCTTGCCTGGATATCGTCCTTGGTCAAATCCTCATTTTGCTCCGGCTTCCACCGGCTTGCTATATGTAGATCATTGCGTGGGCAATGTTGGGTGGAATCAAATGAATCCCTGGGTGAAATTCTATGAGGACGTAATGGGCTTCAAGAATATTCTATCCTTCGACGACGAGGATATCTCCACCGAATATTCTGCGTTGATGAGTAAAGTGATGAGTAGCGGTAATGGTTTTGTGAAATTCCCCATCAACGAACCGGCAGAAGGGAAGAAGAAAAGTCAGGTGGAAGAGTATCTCGATTTTTACCGCGGGGAGGGCGTGCAGCACGTGGCAATGGCCACCAACGACATAGTTGCAACCATTCGAGATTTACAATCGCGCGGCGTTGAATTCCTGAAAGTGCCTACTTCCTATTACGATGATCTACTTGATCGAGTGGGCTCCATCGATGAGGATCTGGAACCCCTCAAAGAATTGGGTATTCTGGTCGATCGCGACAATGAAGGTTATCTATTGCAATTGTTCACCAAGCCCGTAGAGGATCGACCTACATTGTTTTTTGAAATTATCCAGCGCAAAGGAGCCAAGAGCTTCGGCAAAGGAAATTTCAAAGCACTGTTTGAAGCCATTGAGCGGGAACAGTCCCTGCGAGGCAATCTTTGAGGTGCTTTATGAGGACTAACCTAATTTCATATTCGGTAACGAAATGATATTGCGATTAATCATAGCATTGGGTTGGATTTTTTTTACAACCGTGGAGCAAGCCTCGGCACAATTTCTGTCCAACGCTCGTTCGACCAATGCTTCCTTCGTCGATTATCAACGCACTCTTCCCAATCCATCTAAAACCTGGGCGAAAAAAGAGGATACCCTGCGAAAGCAGTTTTTAGCGAAGAATCTTTCTTGGCCTGCTAAATTCATCTACATCCGCTCTTTCAAGTACGACAGCGAGCTGGAGGTTTGGGTGAAGGATAAAGTTTCCGACCCTTTTCGGCTCTTTAAAACTTATCCGGTTTGTGCGTTGGCAGGCACGATGGGACCCAAACGGATCGAGGGGGATTATCAAGTGCCCGAGGGATTTTATCACATCAATGATTTCAATCCCAACTCATCTTATTTTCTTTCACTCGGATTGAATTATCCCAATCCGTCCGACCGGGTACTGAGCGATTCGATTCGTCCCGGCGGGGAGATTTATATCCACGGCAGTTGTGTTACCGTTGGATGCATACCGGTAACCGATCAACAGATCGATGAACTTTACATACTGGCCGCGCATGCATTTGATCAGGGCCAGCATTTTATTCCTGTACACATCTTTCCCATTCGTTTTGATGCACCTAAAAGCGTGGCTTATCTGCGCAGTTTGACAAGCGATGATCCTGCACTGGGAAAATTCGTCAAGCAACTCGAACCTGCCTATTTTGAATTTCAGCGCACCCGAAAACTTC
>CAYYXC010000077.1:0-2773 GCA_964475505.1 uncultured Chitinophaga sp. | reverse complement strand
TTCCATCGGGAAAGAATCCAATCCTCAACCCGGGTCAATCCACTAGTTTTGTCATCCATGTCACCCTTCATTATATCGGTCGAAAACCTGGTAAAGAATTACGGAAGTTTTGAGGCGGTCAAGGGTATTTCCTTTCAGGTGAAAGAAGGGGCGATATTCGGATTATTGGGGCCAAACGGTGCGGGGAAGTCCACCACATTGGAGATCATCGAGACGCTTCGGAAGAAAACTTCCGGGAAAGTTTTGGTGGATGGATTGGATCTGGATCAATCCCCGGAAGAGATCAAGAAAATCATCGGTGTTCAATTGCAAAGTAGTGGTTATTACCCCGGATTGAATTTGGTGCAACTCATCGAGTTATTCTGTGGTCTTTACAACCGAGAGCAAGACCCAATGGAGTTATTGGAGTTGGTCAACTTGCGCGACAAAGCAAAATCCAAGATCAAAGAACTTAGCGGGGGGCAAAAACAGCGTTTCTCTGTGGCTACCACGCTCATCAATGATCCGAGGATCATTTTTTTGGATGAGCCCACCACTGGATTGGATCCGCAGGCCCGGCGCAGTTTGTGGGAATTGATCAAACGCATTAGGGAGCGGGGCACCACCGTCATCATAACTACGCATTACATGGATGAGGCCGAATATCTATGCGACCGCGTCGCCATCATTGATTCTGGTCGAATCATCGCACTTGATTCTCCCGATAAATTGATCGATCAGTTGGTTGAATCCGGTTTCGAGCGTCCAAAAGAAATGAAGCAAGCCAATTTGGAGGATGTATTTATTCAACTCACCGGTCATTCGCTTCGTGAAGATTAGTCATGAATACTCAAGATAAAATCCGCGCATTTATGCAAGAAAAAATTCAAGCACAGAAGACAGCAGGTGCTGCCTTTCTTACTGAAAACAAAAACCAACCCGGCGTAGTGGAATTGCCGGAAGGGATGCAGTATCTTATTTTACAGGAGGGCAGTGGCCGCAAACCGGCCCCTTCCGATTCGGTAAAAGCACATTATGCAGGCTCTTTGTTGAATGGGAAAGAGTGCGGCACCCCCTGTCGGCGCAACCAACAATTTACGGCTCCATTGAAAGCGTTGATCAAGGGATGGCAGATCGCTTTGCCGCTAATGAGTGAGGGAAGTCGCTGGCGGCTGTGGATCCCTTCTGATTTAGCATATGGTGATCGCGGAGCGGGGGGTGATATCCCCGGTGGAGCTACGTTGGTATTCGAAGTGGAACTGTTGGAGGTTATCTCCTGACATCACCTACCAAAAAAATACTTCCGGTAACCAATACCAGATCGGATTTTCCTGCAAGGGAAAGGGCTGCGTCTATGGCGCTATTCACTTCATCATAGCAGGTTCCTATCAATCCTATTTTCTCAGATTGTTGCATCAATTCTTTCGCAGGTAAGGCCCTCGGAATGGAGGCTTGAGTAAAATAGTATTGCGCGTTTTTTTGCAGCATCTCAAGCACCCCATTGATGTCTTTGTCATTCACCATTCCGATGATAAGGTGTAATTGCTCATGCGGAACTTGTCGCACTTGCTCCAGTACTTGCTGCATCCCATGGGTATTGTGTGCAACGTCCAGTATGAGCCAAGGATCTTTTTGCAATATTTCCCATCGGCCCCGGAATCCGGTTAATTTTTTAACTTGGCTTAAAGCGTCTTGCACGGCCCGTTCAGGAATATTCCATATCGATTGCCGAAGCGTCTCCACTGCTTCCAGAACGGTCAGTAGATTTTTTAATTGATACAGTCCGGTCAGATCAAGTGTATATGAAGTAGTGCGGCCCGTTTGTCTTTCCAGCACTTCAGCCATCAATTGAGCGGGGGTTGCCTTTTTATCGACTATTTGGTAATGCGTACCCGACCAGCAGAGGGTTGCTCCCATTGATTTGGCTTTCTCCAAAAAAACATTTTCAGTTTCCGGAACTTGCTCCCCGATCACCACCGGGGTGTTTTGTTTGATGATACCGGCTTTTTCAAATGCGATCTTGTCCAGTGTATCGCCCAGCAGATTCATGTGATCCCATCCAATGTTGGTGATTACCGAGAGTTCGGGATGAATCACATTGGTACTGTCCAATCGTCCACCCAAACCCGTTTCGATCACAGCGATATCCACTTTTTCATTCGAAAAATGATCAAATGCCATCGCTACCGTAAGTTCAAAAAAACTGGGGTCGATCGATTCGATGGCCGGACGAATCCTTTTGGTAAAGGCAATAACCTTTTCTTCTTCGATCATGGAACCATTGATCCGGATACGCTCCCTGAAATCAACCAGATGTGGCGAGGTATAAAGTCCGGTTTTATAACCGGCCTGCTGCAAGATCGCTGCGAGCATGTGACTGACAGATCCTTTTCCGTTCGTGCCGGCAACGTGAATCGTTTTGAAAGTCTGTTGCGGATTGCCGATGTAATTCAACAGGGCAATGGTATTGTGCAGATCGGTTTTGTATGCCGCCGCCCCGATGCGACTGTACATGGGTAGTCGAGCGAATAGATATGCCAGCGTCTCCGGATAGGTCATACGCCTCGTTAATTTACCAGGAAGTTGAACTGCACGATCACCAGGTCCTCCTGTTCGCTCTTGTCAAACTGTATCCGACTCAAATATTGAGTGATGGCCTGGCGGTATTGATTGGTGCGATGCGTTGATCCTTTGGCGAACTCCACAAAACTTCCCTTTCCCTCCGGCGAAACGCGAATCCGCGCAAAAATGGTGGCATTGTCCATGTCTCCGTCAAAGCGGGCCGTTTTCACAA
>CAYYXC010000076.1:0-7163 GCA_964475505.1 uncultured Chitinophaga sp. | reverse complement strand
AACTGGCGACCTACTGATTACAAATCAGTTGCTCTACCAGCTGAGCTAAGGTGGCAATATGCTGAAAACCGGTGCTGGATCCTCCGGTTTTTCCAATCCGACGCGTTAGGAACGGCATTGCTGCCAATAAAGAACTACCCCCAAATTTTTGGGAAGGCAAAGGTAAGGGAAAATAGATTCCAGAAAAATTTTGGGTGGGAGATTTTTCCACCTCAACTCCCAAGCGATCAAGAAGTTATTCTACCGGGATCAGGCCGACTGTCGCTCCTTTTGTTTTTTGACCAAGTTGACCATGGAATCGAGTGCGGAATCGAAGGACTCTTCAAAGGATTTACTAACGGATTTCACGAATAGATCACGTCCGGGCACGTGCACGCGGATCTCTGCTACTTTGTCCTTGATGTGGTGCACGATGTTATCGAGTTTTAGGAATACGGTGACCTGTATGATCCGGTCGTGCTGCTGATTTAATTTCTCGAGTTTGCGATCGATGTGTTCGATCAATTTTTTATCAGCATGAAAATGCACGGTCTGAATAGAACGGTTCATGTAATGACATTTTAGGGTTTGGATTTAACGGGTCAGCGGACATACAATTTACACCGATCCAAACCTTTTTCCAATTATTCTGATCAGGATTTTGGATGGGCTTTTCGGTGAATCTCCTGGAGTTTTCCGATGGTATTGTGCGTGTAAACCTGAGTAGCGGCCAGGCTGCTGTGGCCGAGTAAATCTTTGACGGCATTCAGATCAGCACCCTGGTTCATCAGATGCGTGGCGAAACTGTGGCGTAGGACGTGCGGGCTTTTTTTATCCAACGTCGTGGCGCCTCCCAGGTATTTGTTAACGAGGGTCCACACGTATTTCGGATAGAGCGGCTTGCCTTTGTCCGTCACCAAAAATGCCCCGCCAGACAAACCATGCTTTTCCAGCTTCAGTTGCTGATACTGTTTCATGACTTGGGAAGCCAAGGGACTGAGCGGAAGGACCCGTTCTTTGTTTCCTTTTCCGAGCACTTTCAATGAAGCCCTCCCATAGTCGATCTGCTCGTGTTTGATCCCGATCAACTCGCTCAAGCGCATTCCGGTTGAGTACAACAACGTAAGGATCACTTGCGCATTGAGTGAACGCCAATCCTCTGCACCTGCCTGCAGGGCTTTGATTAAATTCATCGCCTCCTCCTCCTTGAGGAAAACCGGCAGTCGTTTGGATGTTTTAGGAGGAATGATAGGGGTCATGGGACTGGAGGCAACCAACCCTTGTCGCACCAGGTATTTAAAAAAAGACTTGAAAGAAGAGATCTTCCGATTCAACGTGCGGGCGGTCAGCCCATCCCCCTTCCCCGCGGCGAGCCAACTGCGGATCATGGCCGGTAAAATCTGAGCGGGATCAGTAACCTCATACGCTGTTGCGAAATAGTCAAATCCCTGCGTCAGATCTGTTGCATAAGCATCGATGGTATGTGCGGAAAAACGCTTTTGGAAACGCAGGTGGTCGAGAAAAGATTGAACATGAGGATATTGATCCAAATCGTACATAGCCACAAGTTAGGCCAAAAACAAAAAAAGCCACCCGGAGGGTGGCTTATATAGCAAATTGTTGATTATCAATTATTACAATTCAATTTTACCGCTGGCGATCTGCTGCTTGTAGACAGCCTTCAAAACCTCGCCACGACGCTTTACAGACGGCTTGGTAAAACTTTGACGCTCACGAAGTTGAATGAGAGTTTTGGACTTCTCGAACTTCTTTTTGTACTTTTTCAGCGCCTTGTCTATGTTTTCGCAGTCTTTTGAGTCGATGATTAGCATAGTATACCTCCTTTTGGGAGGGCAAAGATAGGGGGTTACAATCTTCGCATGAAATTATTCTGACAACAATGTTGACAATCGTAATTCTCATAATTATTCAGGTACTGGCATTGGCGGGTATCGGACATTGGGTGCTCCAAAGGATTCTATCAATTAAAGACTTGCCACTGGAGACACTACTACTTTTTGCACTGGGACTGGTAGGCATTTTTTGTCACACCCTCTCACTATTCACTCCAATCAACATAGCCGTTCAGATTTTTTTATTCATCTGCGGGATATCCGCCTGGGGCGATAAAACTTTTCATTTACACTTCAGCCAGTATAAACGAAGACTACAAGAGACTACCCTGCCGGAAAAGTTTCTATTGGTCGCACTGACTATCCTGGCCATCACCTTGACCGCGGGTCCGATCATTCGAGATGACACAGAATCATACCACCTTCAAAGCATCCTCTGGATAAGCGAATACGGCACCGTGCCCGGACTAGCCAACCTTCACACGAGATATGGATTCAATAGCAGTTGGTTCCATACGGTTGCAGCAATGGTTCCCATCGGAGCATGGAACTTTTACACTACACCCAATACACTTTTGTCATTAATCATGGCCTCTGGCCTATTGGTTCCGCTGTACAACGGTTCAGCCAAAGAGAATTCCGTGTTTAGGCTAGCAGGACTACTAACATTTGCCACACTTCTTGCCTGCTGGTACTATTGGAGAGGGAACATACAGTCCACTAACTACGACTATTTCTTTACCGTAGCGTGCATTCAATTTATAGTCCAATATATCCAAAGTGATTTATCATCCAAACAACTAAAAACCTGGGCCCTACTCATGCCCATTATGCTGGTTTATGTAAGGCCGATGTACGCCCCAACCCTGCTATTCACAGCCATTGGGTTGTATGATCTGATGCAAAGGCGGGAAATAAAAAAATTGGTGGGTTATGGGTTCACGATTCTTATACTAGTGGGATTGTTCGGTTACCGCAATTATATCCTATCCGGGTATCCGTTTTTTCCAAACAAAGCTTTCGCAATTTGGAACCCATCTTGGCTGGTACCATCCGAACAAGTTGATGCCCTCTACCAATACATCAGAAATTATAGCTGGCCACGAGACATGGAGTGGAGCAGCGGACTTTTTAAGTGGGTACAAGATTTATATGGATACGACAAGTTCCTGCTGCTACTCGGCGGTGCCGGACTATTAAGTGGCCTTCTTTTGATGAGCACAAAGTTCAAAAGGATACCGCTGGTCGGCTGGCTATTTGTATTGATACAACTTTTGATTTGGCTTTTACTATCACCTGAACCACGATTCGTATCCGGTCTGTTCATTTCCGGATGGCTGTTGTTCTACTTGCGGGTATCAGCATTTTCTGCGACCACATGGATCAGGCCCCAGCAAATACGAACTACGTTAGTTGTGATCTTATTGGGATTTAATCTATTAATCCTACACAGCAAGTTCACCAAGGAACAATCGGATTACGAGAATCATATTTATCCAAGTAAAATACCCACACCCGAAACCCATATTTTTACATGGCAGGGAATCGATGTCAGATTACCCCAAAAATGGAAAAAAAACTGGAACGCTCGCTGCTACCTAACACCATTGCCTTGTACGTACGATTCACTTCCGGGAGTGAAGATGCGAGGGAAAAAACTGAAGAACGGGTTTTATGTTGAACGATACGAAAAAAGAAGAATCCCATAAGATCAGTTTCATTGTACCCTGCTACAATGAGGAAAAGTTGGTGGGAGAACTACTTGATCAACTGATGCGGGTGGCAAAAAATTTGCCGTATCCATTCGAAATTATTGTGGTTAACGATGGTAGCACCGATAAGACTCAGCATATGCTGGATCAATATATCCATGAGCCAAGTATCCACATCATTCACCACCAACAAAACAAGGGCAAAGGCGCATCTATCAGATCCGGCTTAGATGTACATACCGGTAACATAGTGATCATTCAGGACTCGGATCATGAGTATGATCCGAATGATCTACCGTCCTTGATTGCTCCATTGATTGAAAATCGAGCGGATGTGGTATATGGATCTCGTTTTCTTGGTGGTAAACCACGCAGAGCACTCTATTTCACCCATGCATTGGGCAATAAACTATTAACTACTCTTACGAACATACTAACAGGACTCACCCTAACAGACATGGAAACTGGCTACAAGGCCATGCGTAGTACAATCTTATCCTCCTTAAAAATTGAAGAAAATCGGTTTGGAGTCGAGCCTGAGCTGACGATGAAACTTGCAAAAATCAAAGACATCCGCTTCTATGAAGTGGGCATATCTTATTACGGCAGGTCATTCAAAGAGGGAAAGAAAATCAGATGGACAGATGGCGTCTATGCATTGCTCTGCATTCTTAAATATCGATTCAAATGAATCAGGATGCCATCGGATATAAAACCTTACGGCACTTAGCGCAGGCACCCACTTTCAATGATTGGATGGTCAGTCAATTTGATTCACATTTAGTAGAACCCATTCTGGAAATTGGTGCCGGAAACGGAAATTTGACTGAAAAACTGTTAGCAAGGAATTTAAAAGTTACCGCTACCGATGTTTCTGATGAACATTTACGTACGCTGCAGGAAAAGTTTGCCCGTCACAAACAGTTAATCACAATAGATTTTTATGATTTGGAATCAACGGAGGGGCAAACGTCAAACAAATACAATACCATATTGCTTACAAATGTGCTAGAGCACACAAAAAATCCCACCCAAGCATTGTCGCGCCTAGCAGAGAATTTAAACAAAAATGGAAAAATTATCATATTGGTTCCTGCTAATAACTGGCTTTACTGCAAATTAGATGTAAACCTGGGTCATTACAAAAGATACACCTCTCGTACGCTGTCACAAGAGCTAAATCTGAGCGGATTCAACATCGAGGAAATCAAACATTTTAATGCTATAGGTATTTTAGGGTGGTTCATCTGGGGAAAATTACTTGGCGCCTCAGAACTTCAATTACCGCTCATCAAGATTTATGAAAGACTCATGCCATTGAATAAATTAGTAGACAAACTTCTCATGAAGAAGCTGGGATTGTCCCTGATCGCAATTGCATCAAAAAAATGATTACATCTATCATCCTTTGCCTTTTAACCACCTGGATCATATACGCTTGGGGCGATCAGGCAATGCGATTATTTTACAGCGCAGGTACAAAAGAATCAGATTTCTTCATCAAGTATTTTCTTGGGCTATGCATTCTGACATTCACGGCAAATACAACCACATTAGTTGTGGGCTTGAATAAATGGCCGGTATTGGCTATAGCTTGTATACCAATTTTAACCTCCTTCAATAATTTAAAAGGTCCCGGCACAATACGATCACTAATACCAAAAGAAAAGCCACTACAATTGCTGGGCTTGATCGGCCTGTTGTTGATGACTGCAATGCATGCCTGGGAGATCGCGCATCCCGATACAATTACCTATCAAAATGACCTTTTAAACTATTCCCTTGAGTCAAAACATCCCTCAGGCATCATTGCCATAAAAAACAGGCTGGCCTATGGTGGAGCATGGTTTTCAGTCGCAGCATTATTTAGTTTCAAGATGCTCACTGGCGAGTTGATGACTTTTCTCAATTTATCCATCGTGGCGGTGAGTTTCATTTATTTGCTAACAAAAATTGACCAAGCAATTCAGCAACATAAATATTTTACAGGAGGTGCCATACTCCTAATAATCGCCATATGCTTTTATGAGTATACGGTTTTTCGCTTAGCAATTACCTCCATTGCACCCGATACGCCCGCTGCCATAGTAGGGAGCGTGGGGTTTATCTATTTTTTATCTGATAAACGCCCTGTATGGATCTTGACCCTCTTTTGTATAACTGCTGTTACGATTAAACTGAGTCTTGCCCCAATCCTGCTATTGCCTATTTGGCTGCTCATCAGAAATGGATTGGTGAAAGAATTTATTGTTAGCACGGCACTAGCCGTAATGGTTTGCTTACCTTTTTTTATCAAAAATGTCATGTCGAGCGGCTATCTCATATATCCATTTGCTGCTGGCAAAATCATTAATGCATCCTTCACACCTTCGGAATCTGCAGTACAAGCTGAAGCTGATTATATAAAAGCGTATGCACGAACAACATCCGCATCAAGAGATTTGAGAGACATTCGTCGAATCGTAAATATGCCCCTGCTGGAATGGGCGCCCGTTTGGTTTAATGAGTTAAAATGGTCCGGCCGAATCATGCTGGCATCTTTTTTCATCTGGTTCGGCTGGATGCTTACCAGTATGAGGCGCAATGCATCTTCATCAAACCTCACCGCATCAACGGCAACATCCTTTTTGGGTTTTATTTTCTGGCTAACCCTTGGTCCTGCGATTAGGTTTGGTACAACTTTTCTCCTGATGCCGCTGATGACATATTGCTTTGGATTAGCTGATGAGTTCAAAAGAAAAAGGCAAATAGAGAAGTGGATGAATTCCCAGCTGCTGAAAATAGCCATCTACATAGGCATAGTTGCTCTTTCGGCCTACCTGGTGTATCGATTTTCGCTGTATATGGACTGGTGTAGTTTGCTGATACCGAAAGGTCCCATAGATTAAATAGATGTGTCTCGGAGTCTATTCCCCACCGCTTTATTCATCACTTCCTCTGCAACAGGTCGAGCAACCTTCTCCAGTTCCTCCAGAATCGATCTTATTTCAGCAATTGTTCCTTTATGAGATGCCTCCTCCAATTGCTGACACCTGTTGATTAGATCCTGCGAGACACTCGGATCGATCCATTCCTGATTTGTTCGGATGATCTTTTGAAGGTTAGTGATCATCGACTGAGCCTCCTCCTGCAAGGAGATACGTGTTCTGGCCTCTTTATCCTCATCGGCATGCAGAAAAGCCTCCTCTAATCGTTGATCGATTTGATCCTTGGTCAGATTGGCTGCCGGGTTTACAACTACCTCTTGACGAACACCGCTTCTCATCTCCTGGGCAGTCACTCGCAATAACCCATCCGCATCGATATGGAAACTAACATTTAGCTTGGGTAGTCCGGCAGGCATAGCCGGAATTCCTGTGACTTGGAAAGAAGCCAGCTCTCGGTTGTATGTAATCAAATCTCTTTCGCCTTGATAGATTGAAATTCGGATGGAGCTTTGTCCATCACGTTGAGTGGTGTACTGCCGGCTGACCCCCATGGGAATTTTAGAATTCCTCGGAATGAGCACATCCATCAATCCGCCGGCCGTCTCAATCCCCAAAGAAAGCGGTGTTACGTCCAACAAGAGATGACCCATTTCCGTACCGCTTAACTGAGCAGCCTGAATGGCAGCTCCCAC
>CAYYXC010000075.1:7177-7581 GCA_964475505.1 uncultured Chitinophaga sp. | reverse complement strand
GATAACCTAAAGCAGAGTAACGGTTTTGTTCCAGGGGTAAAGCCCGGACAACCCACAGCCGATTATATTGGTGCCATCATGGATAAGATCACTCTTCCCGGTGCCATCATGCTGGCGCTGTTGGGTATTTTGCCAGGTATTGCCGAGCGTCTGGGGGTTACACAACAATTTGCCACCTTCTTCGGGGGTACATCGCTCCTGATCATGGTGGGTGTTGTGCTCGATACATTGCAACAAATCGAAACACAATTACTGATGCGTCAGTACGACGGACTCATGAAAGGCGGACGGATCCAAGGACGCCAAACATCTACCGCCGTTCAGATGTAACCAAGCATAAAAAAGTTTTTACAAACCCGGCTTCGGCCGGGTTTGTTTTTTGAGATATTTGCCAAGCCATGATG
>CAYYXC010000075.1:0-7167 GCA_964475505.1 uncultured Chitinophaga sp. | reverse complement strand
TCACGGATTGCGGCCGAATTGCGTCCGGGTATAACCACGTTAGCGATCGATAAGAAAATCGCAACGATCATTCGCGATCACGGCGCTGTCCCATCCTTTCTGAATTATCATGGCTATCCCTTTCATTCCTGCATTTCCGTCAACGATGTAGTGGTGCACGGATTTCCCTCGAATAAGGAACTTGCGGAGAAGGATGTGGTTTCTATTGACATTGGTGTGATTCTGGATGGCTGGCATGGCGATCATGCTTACACGTTTGTTTTGGGTGATCCTGGTTCCCAGGTGATGCAACTCATTCAAGCGACCAAGGAATCACTTTACAAAGGCATCGAGAAATGCATTGCAGGAAATCGCGTGGGGGATATATCATTTGCGATTCAGGAGCATACAGAGAAAAAATTTGGATATGGGGTGGTAAGGGAATTGGTTGGTCACGGATTAGGTACTTCACTCCATGAAGACCCTCAGGTGCCTAATTATGGGAAAAGAGGTACCGGGCCTAAACTAAAAGAAGGACTGGTGCTTGCCATCGAACCCATGATCAACTTAGGGAAGAAAGAAGTTTTTACTGATTCAGATGGATGGACCGTACGCACCAAGGATGGTTCAGTATCCGCTCATTTCGAACACGATGTTTGTGTTCGTAAAGACAAAGCTGAGATCCTTTCTGATTATGCACCAATTGAGTTAGCTGAACAAAAGAATCCAAATCTGTTTACAACAGAATAATTGGATCAATCCGTTTGAGGCAACCAATAAAGCAAACTGCGAACACCCAGCGGCGCCAGTATACCCAGCACTAAGCCCACTATACCCAGATACGAAAATCCAAGGTAAGTCAATCCCATCCAATAAAAGGGATAAAGCAGCAATAGCAATCCCGCTACGATCGAATCAAAATGATCGTTGTATCGGCTAGTGATCGCCACCAGCGCCCGGATAGGGAAGTAAAGCGGGGCATGTAAGCACCAACCCAATAGGGCAGGAATGGCCAATGCGATTTTCATCATGTAGGAGATGGGTCTGTGAAACGCAAGATGCCTTCCCTGGCTATCCGATTGCGCCAATTCGATCACTCCCTCACGCAAGGAACGCTCTAATTTTTCATTGAATGCCTGGTGTCGCTTACCCTCGGACTCGTTCCAGGGAATCTGATCCGATTCAATTACATCACCAAAATGAATGATCAAATTTTTCCCATAACGATAATAGGAGCTGTAGTTCAGTGCAACAGGCAGCACGCGAAGTGGAATACTGCTCGACCAAGTTTGCATGGCCAATCGGGCTGTACCTTTTCGCAAGGGGCGTAGCCTCCATTCATTGGTGCATTTTGCCTCGCTGTAAATGGTAACGATCCCTTGTTTTTTGAACAGTAACAAACACGACTCAAACGTGCGGTAATTGATGTGCAAGTTCTCAGCTCCTTCACTGGTTCGGTACACAGGCAGGATTCGAAGTGCATGCAGGATTCTTGCGATCCACTTATTTCGAAAAGCATCTCCTCGCGCCAGTGACCAAATCGGTTTTTCGAATAATGTGTCGAGCAACACTGAATCCAAAAATGAATTGGGATGATTACAAGCCAACAGGAGTGGACCTTCCCATTTCAGGCACTCGGGTTTGTTGATGCGAATATCCCTAACATAAAGGGGCCAAAAGAGGCGGGTGAAGGTTTTTAAAACAGCGTAGAGCAATGCCCGGAATTATAATCTTAAGTAATTGATATTCAGGCGGTTGATTTAGTAACTCGGCGATGAATATTCTGGATGAAACTGCTTGAGAATCAGCTCGTTTTACTATCTTTGCCACCCCGAAAATAAAACCCTTTCGGGAAACACACATGTTTCACAATTTGATTTTCAAACAACTAAACGCTGATGCACAGGAGACAGGCGCGGATACCGCAGCCCCTACAGCGACAACAACTGCACCTGTGGCTGCCACTGCTCACGATGATTTCGATTGGAGCGTGGACCGTCGTAATGTCATCTCTTACTCCAGCACAGAAAGAGAGAAGTATGACAAAGTGTATGAGAACCCCTCCGTTCAATTGAACGATGGAGAACTGATCAAAGGACTGGTAGTAGGTCTGACCAAGACCGACGTAGTTCTGAACATCGGTTTCAAGAGCGATGGTTTGATCTCGCTCAATGAATTTCGCGACATTCCCGGTCTTGCTATCGGTGATGAAGTGGAGGTGATGATCGTTGAAAAAGAGGACCGCGATGGTCATCTTAACCTCAGCCGCCGTCAGGCACGCATCACTCGTGCATGGGAGCGTATTGTGGAAGTACACAAAACCGGCGAAGTCATCACCGGTACCGTAACCTCCAAGACCAAAGGTGGTTTGATAGTTGATGTATTCGGAATGGAGACCTTCCTTCCCGGATCACAAATCGACGTGAAGCCTGTAACTGATTACGATCAATTCGTTGGAAAAACAATGGAGTTCAAGGTGGTGAAGATCAACGAGGCCATCAAAAATGCCGTTGTATCTCACAAGGCCTTGATCGAAAGCGATATCGAAGCACAGCGTGCCGAGATCATGAGCAAACTAGAGAAAGGACAGGTACTCGAAGGAACCGTGAAGAACATCACCGATTTCGGTGCATTCATGGACTTGGGTGGACTGGACGGATTGCTCTACATCACCGATATTTCATGGGGACGTATCTCTCATCCCTCCGAAGTGCTTAAGCTTGATCAAAAGATCAATGTGGTGGTACTGGATTTCGATGATGAGAAACGCCGCATCAGCTTAGGCTTGAAGCAACTCACCCCGCATCCGTGGGATGTACTTGGTGAGAACATCGTTGAAGGCAATGTGGTGAAAGGTAAAGTGGTCAATATCGAAGACTACGGTGCTTTCCTTGAGATCCAGCCGGGTGTTGAAGGTTTGGTGCACGTGTCTGAGATCAGCTGGTCAAACTCACCTATCAACGCGAAAGAATTCTTCAAGTTGGGTGATGAGTATGAAGCAAAGATTGTCACTCTCGATCGCGAGAGCCGCAAAATGAGTCTTTCTATCAAGCAGTTGACAGAAGATCCATGGAGCGATATTGAAACTCGCTTCCCTGAGGAAAGCAAGCACAGCGGATTGGTGAAGAACATTACCAATTACGGCGTGTTCGTGGAACTGGCGCCCGGTATCGGTGGTATGATCCACATCAGCGACCTCAGCTGGCTCAAGCGTTTCAATCACCCCACCGAGTATACCAAGGTTGGACAGTCTATCGACGTCATCATCCTCGGAATCGACAAGGAAAATCGCAAGCTCCAGCTTGGACACAAACAGTTGGAGGACGATCCCTGGAATGCACTTCAGGAGACTTTCACTATCGGAAGCATCCATGAAGGCCATGTGATCCGCCGCGACGACAAAGGCGCAGTAGTACAATTGCCCTACGGATTGGAAGGTTTTGCCCCCAACCGTCACCTGAATAAAGAGGATGGCAAGAGCATCGCTGCCGACGAAACTGCCAATTTCATGGTGATCGAATTCGACCGCAATGAGAAGCGCATCGTATTGTCTCACGCGCGTATCTGGGAACAAGGTAAGATCGAAGAAGTAGAGACAGCGAAAAAAGAAGCACGTAACGACGCAGAGAAGACCAAGAAAGCCGTTAAGAACATCCAAAGCAAAGTGGAGAAGGCAACCTTGGGCGACCTGGGCGTGTTGGCTGACCTCAAGAAGAAAATGGAAGGTGGCGAAGCTGGTGAAACACCTGCCGCCGAATAAATACTACAATTTCCGATTGAATTCCAAGGCTGTCTATTTAGACAGCCTTTTTTCTTTCCTCCCATTTCAATCTTAAGTACATTTGATTTGCGCTAAGGATTATGGATATACGGATGAGTAAATGGGAGTTGCGAAAGCGGCTGGTGCATTTGACGATCGGTCTGCTGAGTTTTCCGGGATTGGTCTGGTTCAATCGGATGCAAATTCGCGGGATGGATATATTGGCCAAACTCCCCAAAAAACGAGTGCTTTTTGTCAGTAATCACCAGACCTATTTTTCTGAGGTAATAACCTTCTTGCATATTTTCTCTGCCGTGAAATGGAGATATCGAAAGCGGTTGGGATTGCCTTTCTATTTGCTGGCTCCTTTTCTCCGAGTGAACTATGTGGCAGCTGCAGAAACCATGCGTAAAAATTTTCTGAGCCGGTTGTTTCTCCTAGCGGGTGGCATCACCGTAAAGCGTGCTTGGAAGGCAGAAGGGGCAGAGAAAATACACGGATTGGATGCCTCCGATAGCAGAAAGATCCATCGGGCCCTGGAGAATAATTGGATCATCAATTTTCCTCAAGGAACAACCAGTCCATTCGCCCCGGGTAGAAAAGGAACCGCCAGGATCATGCAACAGATGCAGCCCATCGTCATACCTGTTGTGATCGAAGGTTTCTCCAGGGCTTTCAATAAAACCGGATTAAAAATGCGACGCTGGGGAACCCCCCTCAAAGTCACGTTCAAGGAGCCGTTGGTTTACGATCCTACTGCCTCGCAAGATGATCTCATGAAACTGGTAATGGATGCCATCGAGCAATCGCCTCAGTTCCATCCAAAGCACCATCGCTGAATCAGTCTTTGATAAATAAGGCTTTTAGTTCGGCCGCATCGTCGGGATGTAATTTTCCTCCCAAAATCAACCGAAGTTGTCTGCGGCGTAAGGCCCCATCAAATAATTTCTTTTCGTCTGCCGTTTCCGGAGCCACAGGGGCAACGGGTCGTGGCTTGCGATTGGGGTCCAATGCTACAAACGTATAATACGCTTCGTTGCTTTTGTATCTGTACTGTTGTGTTAAGTCCTCGCCCCAAACCTTGAGGTGAATTTCCATTGAGGTATTGAAGGCCCTGGTAATTTTTGCCTCGATGTGAACCACATTACCCAACTTGATCGGATTTTCAAAAGAGATATTATCAACGGAAGCGGTCACAACAGGTGCATTGCAATGCTTTTGGGCCGATAGGGCCGCTGCAATGTCCATCCAATACATAAGTCGACCACCCATGAGGTTGCCGAATAGATTTGTGTCATTGGGTAGAACAAGCTCTGTCATGATGGTAGAGCTCTCCGAAGGGGCCTTGGGTTGCATCAAAAATGTTTTCGCAAAGATAGCCCCTTAGGAGACGCTGATCGGGCTGCGATCGAGTGAAAAACTCTTTTTTGCCATGCGTTCGGCTTGTCTCCAAAAACGGAAAAATGAAGTGTGGTTGACCTTGATGCCGGGAAACATCCACTCTCTTTCTGTTTTGATGCCTGGATAGTGACGGAATGCTGGATGCTCCTTCGAGAGGATCTGAGGAAATTTTCGAAGGTTTGGAATTGCATTCACCTCGCCGGTGTAAATCTTTATCCCTTCGATTTTTTTAGATAATTCAAATATGAATTGCAGCACATGGGGGCCAATCGGAAAGCGACGAAAATGAGAAGGTTCCAATAGTAAGAGTCGGTTCGCATCTACTTCTTTGTCCCAATTCGGATCCAGGTTGTATCCATTGTATATGTAAAGCGGTTTGTCCGGATCCAGTTCAGGTAATTCTGTTTGCGGTAAAGCGGTTTCTCCTTTGAATTCAGATAGTTTGCTCAATGCCTCGGGGATGGCCAGTTTAGGCAGTGCTTCGTAGGAATGATCCAGAAAACTGCCAGGTTGATGCGTATGAAAATACCGGTCGATGTTCTGTTGATTGCAGTAGTATTTACGGCCATTGAACGTTCCGGCTACCCACTGCCAACTGCATGTATTGCTGGCCAAGTCTCCGTCGAGCAAATGGTAATAAAGCCAGGCAGCCGGCATGGGCCAATGCGATTTGGCAAGATTGCATGCAAGACTCGCTACATACATCCTCAAATGATTGTGCATGTAACCTGTCTCTTCCAACGCTTTTATTCCCTGATCGATCGCCTCGATACCTGTATTGGCCTCCAAAATAGACGAGGGCATCAGCCGGTTCAAAACACCTGAGCGAACTTGCAGGATGTCTTCAAAGAGGTCATCCTCCATGGTCTGCCAGAGTCGTTGATAGAATTCTCTCCAGGCCAGTTCCTGTACAAATTTTTGAGCTGTTGACCATTCAAATCCTCTGTCAACCAGTGTGCTTAGAACTTTTTTGGGACTGATCACACCCCTTGAGATATAGGGGGAAAGCCGACTCACCGCTCCGTCCTCAAAGTTCCGGGATTGGGCATAAGAGACAGGATCGATGGATTCGATGCGCGCCTGTATAGAGGCTAAATCAGTGGGGAAGGTTCTGCTCACACACCAACAACAAGCGATCAGGTGGATAGTTGAGCGGATTGAGATTTGTTTTTGGGTTGTCGTCGGCACCGCTCGCTGCAGTAAACTACCTGATCCCAGTCCCGCGCCCATTTTTTTCGCCATGTAAAAGGGCGTAGGCAGACCGGACAGGTCTTTTGTGGCAACTGACTCTTGGGTATGGCCCTCATGTATCCAGTGTTTTTAAAAACCGCTCAGCGTTTTGTAAATGCGTTTTTCTTTTGCTGGCATCCATTTTATCCCAAGTCTTTATCAGCATGCCCAGGCGGGGATTTTGGGTGAAGAAAGCACGTTTCTTGTCCATGAATCGCCAGAAGAGACCATCCCAGATCGCTTGCCATTCGCCTTTTTCCCATTTGCCCATTTTCATTACATAATTGCTGCCGCTGATGTAGGGTTTGGTTGCCATCAGTCCTCCGTCGGCAAATTGGGTCATGCCGTAAACATTCGGAACCATTACCCAGTCATAGGCGTCAATGTATAGCGTCATGAACCAGCGGTATACTTCATCGGGATCGAATTCACAGAGCAACATAAAATTTCCAAGTATCATTAACCGCTCGATGTGATGAGAGTATCCGGTACGGAGTAATTTTTTGATAACCTGATCCACCGGAACGATGCCGGTGTTCCCTGTCCAAAAGGACTCAGGGATCTTTCGGGTGAACTTCCAATAATTCGTTGATCGTTGTTTGTTTCCAGCCTGCACGTAAACCAATCGGATGAACTCTCTCCATCCGGTGATTTGCCTGAGAAATCCCTCCACGGATGCAAGTGGGATGTTGTTACTGGCGGCAAAGGCCAGGCTTTTATCAATGATCTCCTGTGGGGTGAGGAGACCTACATTCAGCATCGGGGTGAGTCCGCTGTGAAAAAGTAAAATCTCATCG
>CAYYXC010000074.1:0-7614 GCA_964475505.1 uncultured Chitinophaga sp. | reverse complement strand
CAGGGTGTTGTCGGACAACGGAGCTGATTTGTATCGCAGGGCTTGCTGCATCAGTTTGTCCAGATCAGCCACGTCGTTTACCGAGGTGAATTTTTTCATGAGGCGGTAGCTTGTAGTTCAGCGATCGATGCTTTTAAGGCATGCAGAAATTGATTGGCTTCCTCTACTGACAGTTTCAGGGAGGGCAGTAAACGTACCACTCGTGGTTTTGCCTCTCCGGTGAAAATATGTTTTTGGAAAAGCAGATGCTGCCGCAGGTTGGACAATGATTCGGGGTAATCAAATCCGATCATCAGTCCGCGTCCGCGCACATCACTCAATTCAGGTGTCTGGCGCAATGCCGTCTGTAGGTGATCGCCCAGTACAGCCGCATGGCTGATCAAGTTCTCTGTCTCTATCACTTCCAATACTGCCAAAGCGGCTGCACATGCCAAGTGATTGCCTCCAAAAGTGGTTCCTAATTGAAAATGTTTGGGCGAAATATGAGGAGCGATGGCTACGCCGGCAATGGGGAAACCATTTCCCATTCCTTTGGCCATTGTGTACATATCGGCATCTACACCAGCATAGTCATGACTGTAGAATTTCCCGCTGCGACCATAACCACACTGTACACTGTCGGCTATATAAACAGATCCATGCCGATCGCAACAACTGCGAATGGTTTGAAGAAATTCATTGGAAGCAACGCGAATGCCACCAACTCCTTGAATGCCTTCTACGATCACGGCGGCCACAGCATCTCCTTCTTTTTGAAAGTATTCCTCCACAGCCCCGGTGTCGTTGAATGGAAGAAAAATCACATTTTCTGTTTCATTAACCGGTGCCGTATAGTTTTTATTGTCGGTAGCCGCTACCGCCAGCGAGGTGCGTCCATGAAACGCTCCGCTGAATGCAATGACCTTCTTTCTTCCTGTATGAAAACTTGCTAGCTTAAGTGCGTTTTCATTTGCCTCTGCACCACTGTTGCACAAAAAAAGCTGATAGTCTTTTTTGTTGCTCACTTGACCTAACTTCTTGGCCAGTGTTTTTTGCAGCGGAATATGAATTGAATTGGAGTAAAAAGAGATCTTTTGTAACTGTTCTTGGATGCGGTTGGTCCAGGTAGGGTGACCATGCCCAATGCTAATAACCGCATGTCCGCCATAGAGGTCGAGATAGGATTGACCCTTTTCGTCCCACACATAACTTCCCGAAGCGCGCTCGATGGTTATGGGCTGAAGGGGATAAACATCAAATAGTTTCATGGTCAGAAGTAACTGGCTTTTAATTGAAGGCCGGCTGTCTCCGGCAGTTCGAATAGCAGATTCATATTTTGTAAGGCTTGTCCGCTTGCTCCTTTCAATAAGTTATCGATCGCCGTATGCACCACCAGTTTGCTGCCAATTTTTTCCAGTTGAATCAGCGCTTTGTTGGTATTGATGACTTGCTTCAAAAAAATGGCTTCCTGGCTCACATGAGTGAATGGATGGCCGCCATAATAGTCCTCGTACATCGCCAGTAGCATTGCCTCGGAAAGAGTACATTCTAAAGTAGAACTGATGAAAATACCACGGGTAAAATCGCCTCGCCAAGGCACGAAATTCAGTTCCAATGCTTCTTGCTTGGAAAGTTTGTGCAAACTGGCACCGATCTCTTGCAGGTGTTGGTGTGTGAGGGTTTTGTATGCTTGAATATTATTCGCCCGCCAGCTGAAATGTGTGGTTTGGCTCAATCCTTGCCCTGCACCAGTTGAGCCGGTTATGCCGGTGGTATGAATAGATGGAAGCGCGCCGTTTTTGGCTAAGGGTAGCAGTCCCAATTGTATGGCAGTTGCAAAGCAACCCGGATTGGCAATGAATCGGGCCTCTTTGATTTTTTCTCGGTTGAGTTCGGGCAATCCGTAAACGAAGGATTCCGTTTGGTTCGCTGGGGCAGACTCATCTCGAAAGTCGGTGGTCAGATCGATGATGCGCAGTTTGCTGGGGATGCTTGTTTCTTCCAGGAATTTTTTTGATTCACCGTGTCCAAGACAGAGATAGAGCAGGTCAATTGATTCCAACGGGCAGTTATCAGCAAATACTATATCGGTTTCACCAAACAGGTCACCATGCACGGTGTGCAGGGGTTTACCGGCTTGACTTCTACTATGGGCAAAAACGATCGATGCATGCGGGTGATTGATCAGTAAACGAATCAATTCTCCGCCGGTGTAGCCGGCAGCTCCCATGATGCCAATCTTAATGGTTTTCATGGGCGGATTGTTTAACGAATTCGTGAATGATGGTTTGTTGACCTGCGATTCGGCTGAATCCGCGCACGTCCTGTCCGGTAAATCCGGCATTCATCTCTCCATATTTTCCGAAGCGGCTGTTCATCAGATCATAAGCACTCTCCACGCCGTTTACCTGAAAACGATAGGGGTGGAGTTGAACAAACACACTACCTGTTACTTGTTGCTGGCTATTGGTAAAAAATGCCTCGATGTCACGCATCACCGGATCGAGGATCTGTCCTTCGTGCAACCAATTTCCATAGAAGAGAGCCAACTGATCTTTCCACTGGAGTTGCCATTTGGTCAGTACATGTTTTTCAAGTGCATGATGGGCTTTTAGTATGATTAGGGGGGCGGCTGCTTCAAATCCAACGCGCCCCTTGATACCGATGATTGTATCGCCCACGTGAATGTCTCTGCCGATGCCGTAGGGGCCGGCCAGTGTTTGAAGATATTGTATGGCTTCACTGGGGTGTTCAAAGGTTAAATCATTTATGGCCTTGAGTTCTCCTTTTTCAAAATGAAGCGCTACCCTTTCCGTACCGGTTTTCGTGGCGGGTGTTGGCCAGGCCTCCTCGGGCAACATGCCATTGGAGGAAAGGGTTTCTTTTCCCCCCACGCTGGTACCCCAAAGTCCTTTATTGATCGAGTAGGAAGCTTTTTCAAAATTCATCTGAACGCCTTTTGCTTTCAGGTACTCGATCTCCGCCTCTCGACTCAGTTGTTGATCGCGAATAGGTGTAAGAATTGGAATACCCGGTAGTTGGATGTGAAAGATCATATCAAACCGTACTTGATCATTGCCGGCTCCGGTGCTGCCGTGCGCCACGGCATCGGCGTTCAGTGCCCTCACGTGTTCGGCGATGCCCAGCGCCTGGATGAGTCGCTCAGCCGAAACAGAAAGAGGATAGGTGTTGTTCTTTAAAACATTGCCATAGATCAAATACCGAATGATTCTATCGTAATAGGGGCGAACCGCCTGAAGCGTTTTGTGGGAAGCCACGCCGAGGGTATGGGCATGCTTTTCGATTTGCTTGAGTTCGGCTTCGGAGAAACCGCCGGTGTTTACAAGAATACTATGTACGTCATAGCCCAACTCATCGCGTAAATATTTTACACAGTAGGAAGTGTCTAAGCCTCCACTGAATCCGAGTACGATTTTCTTGCTCATGGTTTAACGGGGGCGTTTTTTTCTTTGAATGATTTCAGTAACGGTTTCAAGAGATTCCATTGTTTGAACCGAAGCAGTCGCTCCAGTCCGGATTTATTCTCTTCAAAGAATTGTTTGGTTTCCGCTGGTTCATAATGATCGGCTGGATCATAGAGCATGGCTGTGCACATACAGTTTTTTCTGTCCTTGCTCATCAGTATTTCGTAGTTCACACAACTCTTACAGCCAGCCCAAAAGGCTTCATCTTGTGTAAGCTCCGAATAGGTAACGGGTTCGTAACCCAGCTCGCTGTTAATTTTCATCACCGCTAGCCCGGTGGTTAGTCCGAAAATCTTTGCTTGCGGGTAGCGCTCTCTTGACAGTTCGAAGATGCGCTTCTTGATTGCTTTGGCTACGCCCGTCTTCCGATAGGAAGGAGAAACGATCAGGCCGCTGTTGGCAACATATTCACCGTGGCCCCAAGTTTCGATGTAACAAAAGCCCACCCATTCGCCTGAAGTGGTGTGGGCGATCACCGCTTTGCCTTCATCGATCTTTTCATTGATGTATTCGGGGGTGCGCTTGGCAATACCGGTACCACGGGCCGCAGCCGAGGCAGCCATTTCGTTGGTAATGGTCTTAGCGTATTTTTTATCGTTGGGTTCCGCAATGCGAATGCGGATGTCGGGAGGGATCAATGTCAAAAAATTGTTGAGATCGGTTCACCAGTCCAAAAATTTTGTCGGAGGAAATTCACTGACAGGGACCAGGGTGAGCGGTTCGTCCTGTCAGCAACTACGGGATCGTCGTGGACGTGAAAACGCAAACACATCAAAGCCAACGGAGTAAACACCGCTGGTGATGGACCGATGAAAGGCCACTTGTTTGGTATGGGTGAGCAGATTCGACATTTGCTTTGGGGGAGCAAATGTAAAAAGAATTGAAACGGAATGCATCCGTTTTTTTAATGCTGACGATTGTTCGTATCAAGCTTGTATCAGGAAGATGGTCGGGCGCTTGTGAAGATCCGGAGTGGATTTTTTCCATTCGGACACGGTTTTGGTTTCTACTCGTTCCGTGGGTGCGGTAAGGTCAACAGCGATGCCCAGCCGCGTGTTTGGATTCAATTTTTGCAGCAGTGCTTGCAGCAGCGCATTGTTCCGATAAGGGGTTTCAATAAACAGTTGCGTGCGTTGTTGTTTTGATGATTCCTGCTCCAACGCTTGTATGGCCTGGTTTCGGGCAGCTGCCTCAATGGGCAAGTAGCCGTGAAAGGCAAAGGATTGTCCGTTCATTCCACTGGCCATCAATGCCAGAAGGATGGAACTGGGTCCAACCAATGGTTTCACCAGTGCACCCATCTCTTGTGCAATGGCGACCAGTGTTTGTCCCGGATCGGCCACGCCCGGACAACCCGCTTCACTGACAATTCCAATGATCTTTTTCTGCTTGACAGATTTGCGAAAACGATCGCTGACATCCGACTCATCCATCCGATGCCATTGGTAGGAGTCGATCACGATCTCTTTGCGCATGGATTTGAAAAATCGCCGCGTGGTTCGCTCGTTCTCTACGTACAGATCCTGACATTCCTGTATGGCATCCAATATATAGGGAGGCAGGGTATGGGCTGCGGATTCATGTATCCACGTGGGGATCAAATAAACAATCGCATGAGCATTCATGAGGCACGCTTGATTGACTGGATACTGAGCGTCGCTGTGATGATAGCATAAACCGGTGCGAACGGCAAAAGCACATGCATAAGCAGAAACACAAACCCGGTTCCGATCGCCAACCCTTTGTGTGCTTGTATAAACTGAAAACTTTTTGTTCGGTCATAACCCACCCGGGCCAGCGAATAGTCGAGCATGGAAAATCCAAAATAGTAGCACTCCAGTGCCAGTGCGATCAGCGGAGTAATCCATCCCGCCACCGGAATCAACGTAAGCACTACCAAGGCGATCAGATACAGCGTCTGCCAGCCGGCATTTCGCAGGGCCAGTCCAACTCCTCGGATCGCATCCGCGCGGGCTTCTTTCCAATCAAATTGGTGATCTTGACCATCTACCAGTACTTCTGTTTTTTCACTCACATAAGTGAATAAAGGAGAACCAACGATCAGGATCAAATATTTGAACCAGGAGAAATAGATCAGCACCAGCAATAGTTGCAGCATCATCCCGTTCATAACGAACAGGAAGCTGAGCCATTCGCTTCGTTCCTGTTGCAGCCAATCGGCTACGCCCAAGGTTTGGCCGATCCATTCCGTAGCATCGTTGGCCGACCGAAAAAAGAAATACAGACCCACCAGAAACAAAAGCGCATAGACAATGCCGGGCACGATCATCTCTTTCAGCAATTTGTGTTGCTGAGTAAAGAGGCGTGTCTGTTTCCAAGACCGAGCAATGAGGATGAATTCCTGCAGCATGGTGGTAGTAAATATACGGATTTGGAAAGAGTGGGATTATTAGTCCTATGCATTCAGCGCTCTTGTTGGGTACTGCACGATCGAATATCTTTAGCGCATGGCATTATCTATTCTTAAAAATCGAATCGCTCGTTTTTTGTTTGCGTTGTTAGTAGGGTTGGTTATGTATTTCATCGATCCGTTTCGTGTGGGCGATTTGTCCGCTACGCTGCTCGCCGTGGCGCTCACCATGATCTTGTTGTGGGTGACCGAAGCATTGTCTATGCCGGTCGTGGCTTTGATACCATTGTTTGTTTTTCCCCTGTTGAAAATTCAACCCATTGAGGAAGTATCAAAGGCCTATGCCAACCCGATCATATTTCTGTTCCTGGGCGGTTTTTTACTCGGACTTGGCATTGAGAAATGGGATTTGCATCGACGCATCGCCTTGGGGATCATTCGAATGACCGGTTCCAGCGGCGATCGGATCGTACTGGGCTTTATCCTGTCTACGGCTTTCATCAGTCTGTGGATTAGCAACACAGCTACCACTATGATGATGTTTCCTATAGCGCTATCCGTCATACAAGTCTTAAAAGACAAAAAAGAAGTGGAGGGCAATTTGCATCATTTCTCCATCACACTGATGCTGGCAATTGCTTACGCTTCCAATCTCGGGGGCATCGGCACCATCATCGGTACACCTCCTAATGTGGCATACGTGGCTTACATCGAAAAAGAGCTCCCTTCGCTGCAGATCGGATTCTTGAATTGGATGTTGTTGTGTTTACCATTGGGGTTGGTGCTGGTGCTGGCTTTATACCTAGTGATGGTCAAATGGCTTTATCCAAATCGAATTCGTTCCAGTGCAATCATGGATGCTGTGATCGAGCGGGAGTGGAAAGCGTTAGGACCAATGACCGGATCTCAAAAACGAGTCTTGTGGATTTTTGTCTTTACTGTCCTCTTGTGGATGAGCCGCGTGTTCATCAACCAGATTCAGTCTTGGTTTGTGTTGGATGACACTATCATTGCCTTGCTGGGTGGGTTTGCTCTTTTCTTGTGTCCGATTCACCGATCCGATAAGGAGGAATCTGCCAACCCGGATGGTCACCTGCTGGAATGGTCCGATACCGAAAAACTCTCTTGGGGAATCCTGTTGTTATTTGGTGGCGGGTTGGCATTGGCCGGTGCGCTGGAAAAAGCAGGATTGATCGGTCAATTGGGCACTTGGCTTGCGCATTATGCAACGGGTGGATTTTGGCTCATTCTGTTGGTTACGACCCTTTCTCTTTTCATCAGTGAAGTGATGAGCAACGTAGCTCAAGTAATTGTATTTGCACCGGTAGTAACGGCCTTGGCAACTGCCCTGCAAATGAATCCGTTGTTACTCGGGATCCCCATGACTTTGGCAGCCAGCAGTGCAGGCATGTTGCCGATGGGAACACCGCCAAATGCAATTGTATTTGCCAGTGGGCAACTTCGACTGCGTCACATGTTGGTGGTAGGAGGGGTGATGAATCTGATCGCGATTGTATTGATCACGCTGTTCAGCTGGTTCTTGTTGCCATTGATCTTTTGATGCTTGATCAGAAGCGCGGACAATTCAACTTCTTTGCATTTGGATCAGAAGGTCGTTGAATATAGATAAGTGAGATTTCCATGCCTCCGCGCGTATTGGAAGCAGGTTTCAGGGTAGATGTATTTACGTCATACGATGCACCCAGGTGAAGTCCTTTGAACTCTAGTCCCAGATAAGGGATTGCTGCATCATTCAACCGATACCAAGTACCCAGGTAA
>CAYYXC010000073.1:0-7652 GCA_964475505.1 uncultured Chitinophaga sp. | reverse complement strand
ATCGCCTAACACCCGACCTGTCCAGGTACCCTTTGGGCCACGAACCATAGATATCCGTAAGCTGGGTGCACCCCCCTCTCCTGTTTCATAAAGGATCCACTCGGCCTCTATGGAGGTTGGCGACCATATTTTCAGCATAGAACCACTGGCTGCATAGGTTAGTCCCAGATCCGTTCTCGGATACAGCGGATAACGAGTTTGATTATCGTATTGAGAGATGATAACGCTGGATTGAAGTAGGGTGAGAAGAAGCAAAAAGAGGTTTCGCATGGAACTATTTTCGTAAAGTTATATACAGCTGGAAAAAACAGCCACTATTCCATTCCCCAAATACAGGAAAACGCTAATTTGTCGACCCAACGCTTTGCTTCCATGAGTGAATTACATATCAAAAAACAACCCAAGAAATACGATGCCATCATCGTTGGCTCGGGTGCGGGCGGTGGCATGGCTGCTTATGTACTCGCAAATGCAGGGTTAAAGGTTTGTCTGCTCGAAGCAGGCTATCAATACGATCCGCAAAAAAATGTGACACAGTTGAAGAATCCCTGGGACTCCCCACGTCGCGGAGCCAGTACATCGATCCGACCATTCGGTGATTTTGATGCCTGCTACGGGGGGTGGTCTTTGGAAGGAGAACCCTACAAGAAAGAAAACGGAACGGAGTGGATGTGGTGGAGAGCCCGCATGCTAGGAGGCAGAACCAATCACTGGGGACGCATCTCACTTCGTTTTGGCCCAAAGGATTTCAAACGACGCAGCATTGATGGACTGGGTGACGATTGGCCAATTGGTTACGAGGACATCAAACCTTATTATGATGCCGTGGACCGACTGATCGGTGTATTTGGAACCAATGAGGGTCTGGAAAACGATCCGGATGGTATTTTTTTAAAGCCACCCAAACCGCGGCTGCATGAACTATTTATAAAAAACGCTGCCACACAGGCCGGAGTAAAAGTCATTCCTTCACGTCTCTCCATTCTCACCCAAAAACTGAATGACGATCGAGGTGTATGTTTTTACTGTGGTCAGTGCAACCGTAATTGCTCCGCCGCCAAGGCTGATTTCTCTTCAACCAATGTCCTGATATACCCTGCGCTGAAGACCGGCAACATAGACATGATCTGTAACGCCATGGCGAGGGAAGTGCTTACCAACAGTGAGGGATTGGCAACAGGTGTATCATATGTGAACACGACCGACATGCAAGAATACCAGGTGGAGGGACGCGTTGTAATCCTTGCCGCCAGTGCTTGTGAAAGTGCCCGGTTATTGTTGAATTCAAAATCAGCCCGACATCCAAACGGGCTAGCCAACAGCAGCGATGTCGTGGGCAGATACCTGCATGATTCGACCGGAGCAGCCATGGGTGGCATTTTACCTCAACTATTTGATCGGAAACGTTACAACGAGGACGGCGTGGGTGGTATGCACATCTATTCACCTTGGTGGCTCGACAATAAGAAATTGGATTTCCCAAGAGGCTATCACATTGAGTATTGGGGAGGCATGAGTCAGCCCTCTTACGGTTTCAACTGGGGCATTGAGGGGCTGAATGGAAAATACTTGGTACACGGAAAGAAAAAAGACGCTGGGGGGTATGGCGCTTCGCTGAAAGAAGACTACCGATATTTTTATGGATGCGGTGTAGGCATGGCAGGAAGAGGGGAAGCGATTCCACTCGAAACAAATTATTGCGCCATCGATAACAATACCGTAGATAAGTACGGTATCCCGGTGCTAAAATTTCATGTAAAATGGAGTGAACATGAGGTTAGACGGGCAAAACACATGAAGGAAACTTTCAAGGAGATCATGCACAACATGGGCGCTGTTGTCACCTGGGGAGGCGACGATGATGCTTCCAATCAATGGGGACTCTCCAAACCCGGCGAGATCATCCACGAGGCGGGTACTGTGCGGATGGGTAATGATCCCAAACGATCTGCTTTGAATGCCTTCAATCAGGCGCACGATTGTAAGAACTTATTCTGTGTGGACGGGGGCGCTTTTGTCAGCCAAGCGGATAAGAACATTACCTGGACCATCCTCGCCTTGAGCATGCGTGCCTCCGAATACATCATCGATCAACTCAAACAACAAAAACTGTAAACCCGAACCAATGGATCGTCGGTCCACTTTAAAAATACTGGCTACTGGTGCCATCGCCGCACCGGCTGTGCTTTCGGGATGCTCCACGGAGAAGAAAACCGAAAAAGAATTAACCTTTAATCTGGACCGAAATCCGGATGAGTTAGCCAATGAAAAGAAATTGATCGAAGCTGGTCCCTTCTTCACCCCTGAGGAAATGGCCACCATCACCGTGCTGGCAGACATCATCATTCCCAAGGACGAGGTCAGCGGATCTGCATCAGAGGCGGGCGTACCAGCCTTCATCGATTTTATTGTGAGGGATATGCCTACGCATCAAATACCCATGAGGGGTGGATTGCGTTGGCTGGAACTCCAATGTTTAAATAGATACAGCAAGACCTTCCCGGCATGCACGCCTGCACAACAATTGGATTTGGTTGATGAGATCGCCTACCCCGAGAAAGCAAAAAAGGAAATGGCCCCGGGCGTTGCTTTTTTCAGCTTGATGCGTAATTTAACCGCCAGTGGGTTCTACACCTCTCCCCTTGGAGTAAAGGACCTGAACTACATGGGTAATCAGGCCAATCAATGGAAAGGCGTTCCAACAGAAGTATTGGCCCAATACAAACTAAGCTACACAGACAAAGAAAATCAAGAATGCATTTAAACTTTTAAACATGAAAAAAACAGCCGTACTACTTTTTTTAATGACATTCCTCTTTACCTACAGCCATGCACAAAGCAATGTTTGGCTCTATGAAGGATGTAACTACAGCGGCATCGGCCATTCGCTGGGGGTAGGCCAATATCGACTTTACCAAATGAAGATCGGGAACGATCGGTTACAAGGTATGCAGATACCTAGCGGATTGAAAGTTACCATCTACGAAAATGACAACTTCCAAGGAAGATCAAAAACCTATTTCAGCAATCAACCTTGTTTGGAGCCGGATTTTAGAAATATGGCATCTTCCCTCATCGTTGAAAATGATTATCAGCAAAACAATTCATCGAACGACTACGTAACCTTTTTCAATGATTGTGCGTACCGCGGATACTCACAATCCTTCCCTCCCGGCGTTTACAGTGGATCTCAATTGGGACAACTTAAATTCAATATCTCGGCCTTACGTATACAAGGCGATCTGGTTGTAAAAGCCTACCTGAACAATGAGTACAACTCGGGGCTGGCAGTAACCATCGATAACTCCTCCCCTTGTCTTTCGCCCCAATACAACGACCGCATCGGTTCGTTCGTGATCGAATATCGAAGCAATAACAATAACAACAACAATAATAACAACAACAACTACGGCAACAGACCTCGCAGTTATGCTACCATCTACAGTGAGTGTCAATATGCCGGTAATGCACTTCGTCTCCAACCTGGCCTTTATGATGGCAGTAAGTTAGGGATCTTGAAATTCAGCATTCAGTCAATCGAACTGCCCCAGAACTTACGCATCAAAGCTTATTTAAATACAGAAAGTTTAAGCGGATACCCACAAATCATCACGCAGTCCAGTACTTGTTTGCCTTCCCAATTCATGAACCGAATTGGAGCCATCGTGGTTGAGGAGGTTAACGGAGGTTGGGGCAATAATTCCGGTAACAACAACGGGGGTGTGTTTGGAAACGGAGGCGGAAACGTGGGCGGAAGCGGCGGTGGCATGTATGGCCTGCAACCTGTTTATCTGTATGCCGACAATGACTACCGGGGGCAGTCGCTCATGCTTGCGCCTGGCACCTACCCCAACTTATCCGCGATGGGATTCCCCATTCAATCGCTTAGTTCCATTCAAATTCAGCCGGGTTATCGGGTAGTGTTGTACGACCAACCCAACCTGCGCGGAGCCAGTTATACCCTAACCTCCTCCCGTATGAGCTTGAATCTGATTGGATGGAACGACCGGGCTGTATCCATCGCAATTTATCGGGAGTGATCTTGATGCGTTAATTTGCACGATACATGATTGCACCGAGCACCATCCAGCAGATTCAGAATCGTGCCGACATAATGGACGTTGTTGGTCATTTCGTAAAACTCAAGCGAAGAGGGACCAACTACCTGGGGCTATGTCCGTTTCACAACGAAAAAACGCCCTCCTTTACCGTATCTCCCAGCAAGGAGATCTTCAAGTGCTTTGGTTGTGGCAAAAGCGGCAACCTGATCAGCTTCCTGATGGAGCACGAGAAGTACGGCTATCCAGAAGCACTCCGTTGGCTGGCGAATCGTTATGGCATTGAAATTGAGGAGACCTATGCCAGTGAGGAGCAAAGACAGCAGCAGCAGCAGGCCGATAGTCTTTATATCGTCAATCAATTTGCCCAGGAATGGTTCAGTGAACAGTTATTTCACTCGGAGGAAGGGCAAGATATCGGTTGGACCTATCTGAAAGAAAGAGGCTTTGAGGACGAAACCATTCGAAAGTTTCAATTGGGCTATTCGCCCGAGCGCCGTGACGCATTCACGCAAGCGGCCATTGGAAAACAATACAACAGCGATTTGCTACTGCGCGCCGGTTTGGTGGCGATGCGAAATGAGCAGCTGGTAGACAATTACCGTGGCCGCGTTATTTTCCCCATTCACAACCACAGCGGTAAAATTCTGGGATTTGGTGCACGCATCTTAAAGTCAAGTGATAAAGCACCCAAATACATCAACACTCCCGAGAATGAGATCTATCTAAAAAGTAAGATTCTCTACGGTTCTTACTTCGCCCGCCAGGCGATGGACAAGGCCGACGAGTGTCTATTGGTAGAGGGCTATACCGATGTCATTTCCTTGCATCAAGCAGGGCTGGAGAACGTGGTAGCTAGTGGCGGTACAGCGCTGACACCCGATCAACTGCGATTGATCAGAAAGTATACCGACAACCTGACAATTTTATATGACGGTGATGCAGCTGGGATCAAAGCCGCGCTGCGCGGAATGGATTTGGCATTGGAGGAGGGATTGAATGTGCAATTAGTCCTGTTACCCGATGGGCACGACCCGGACAGTTATGTTCGTTCCGTAGGCGCCACCGTTTTCCAAGAATATGTTCGAAAAAATAAAAAAGACATCATCCTCTTTCAGCTAGAAGTAGCACTGAAAGATGCCGGATCCGATTCGATCCGGAAGTCGACCGTAGTGAACCGGATCGCCGAGACCATTGCTCGCATCAACAAGGCGGAGGATTTTACCCGACAGCAGGATTATATCCGGCAGTGCGCCGATCTGCTTAAAATCGACGAGGCAGGATTACATAGCCTGGTAAATAAATACATACGTGACAGAGTATCCCTGATCGAAAAGAAAATGCCTTTCGAAGAGGCAAAATCATTTGAGCAGAATGCACAAGAGGCTGCTAAGAATGAATACGACGACACCACCTTTCAACTGCTGTTCAAAGACGACCTACAGGAAAAAGAGATCGCGCGAATTCTACTGGAGTATGGCATGCGAACTTGGGAAGGCAACAAGCTGGTAGCCGATTTCATTTTCGAGGAACTGCTGGATGAATCGCTGATTGATAATCCGTCGGTGCTTCAACTCATTCAACAATACCGTAAACTCCGAATGGAGCAGCCGGCATCGATCAGCCGCGCTGCTTTCATTTACCACCCCGATCAGGAGTTGAGCCGATTTGCCGTTTCGTTGCTGCATACGCCCTATGAAGAGAGTCCGCGTTGGCGAGACAGCGCAACCACCTACAGCGGATTCCAGCCACGACTTTTTGAGCAGAGCTATGACCAGATCGTTGAACTGATCAAATCACCCAACCAGGAAGGGCTTCAAAAATTCCTATTGATGGAGGAAGACAGAAGTCTGGACGAGGTGCATTCAGCTATCACCTACCTGAAACTTCGAAAGATCAAAAGAATGATCCTGGAAAATCAACGGGATATGGAGAAGGAACACAGCCAGGAAGAGTTTCGGGTACTGCATCAGACCCATTTGCATCTGAAACAAATGGAGATCAGCCTTACGCAATCGATGGGAACAGCCGTATGGCGATAAAAAAGCCCCAAAAAGGGGCTTATACTTACTAACCCAAATACAATTTTATTCGGCTACGACTTCTGCAGAAGCCGCTACGGTTGCAGCAACAAGCTCAGCCCGACAGAAACGCAATGCAGACCAAACATGATCCAATTCCACCCGGTCGATACTCTCATATCCCTCACCGGTCAGACAATTCCAACTGCACTCGCGGTTGAGGTTGGTAACGATCTTAGAGGTGGTCTTGGGATAAGCAACCCAGAATTTAGTAGTATCCTTCAACGCCGGAAGCACATCCCGTACAATTCCGCTAAGTTGGTTTTCACTCACCGCGAAGATCAGGGCGAAATCAATTTTGCGGGATTTAAGTAGCGGCGTAATATTCTTTGCAAAAGATAGTTTACTAAACTGCTTTTCAATTGAAGAGGGTAAACCCTGAATCAAGAGATTCTTTTCATCTGATAGAAGCAACTTTTCTGGAAGAGTCTGTGACATGCGGTACGTTTTGTAAACAGATAGACCTGTGATGCCTATCATTGGCGGACGGCAAAAATATAACGATTTGGGCAAAAATCAATCAGGAGTAAACCATCAGTTTACTCATATAAAATAAAGGGAAAACCTTGCAAGAAATTGATAATCAGGATTTAGATCGAGTGTAGTACTCCATGGCCTCTGGCATGATTCGCTCCAGTCTTTCGATGCGCTTTCCCTCGGAGGGATGGGTTTTCAGGAATTCGGGCATTTTACCCCCACCTGCTTTCTCCATTCGCTCCCAGAGACCAATAGCTGAGCGGGGATCATAACCGGCCTTGGCCGCCATGATCAGTCCCCATCGATCCGCCTCCAGCTCGTGCCCCCTGGAAAATGGCAACATCACGCCCACTTGCGAACCAACCCCATAAGCGAGCAAAAATAGATTTCTGGTTTCTTGTGGCTTATTGGATAGGGCCACCGAAAGTGCTACTCCACCCATTTGCTGAACCAGCGCCTGACTCATGCGCTGATTCCCGTGCTGAAGCAGGGCGTGGCAAACTTCATGCCCCATTACCACAGCCAGTGCGTCTTCATTTTGAGTGATGGGTAATAATCCGGTATACACAACGATCTTTCCTCCTGGCATACACCAGGCATTTACTTGGTTGTCTTGAACCAAGTTGACCTCCCAATCAAATCCTTTCAAACGCTCTGTAATCCCCTTCTCTGCGTACAATTTATTTACAGCAGAAACAATACGTTCCCCAACACGATTCACCATGTTGGCATCCGCATTGGTGCTGGTACCAATGATTCTTTTTCCGGTTAGAAACTGACGGTATTGCGTATTGGCCAAACCCTGTAATTCTGATTCGGGAAGGAGCGTAAACTGACGTTTGCCGGATAATGCGTTCTGGGTGCAAGCAATGAGAAGCGCAGACAACAGGAAAAATGCGAGTATAGCACGCATATAAATAGATTTAAATCAAAACCAAATCTAATGAAACCGTAGGGAATAAAGAGCTGATTAACTTCTGTTCTTGTCGTTGGATACAGCCTTTCTTCTGTCTCGGTGCTTGAAAATAGGAATCTT
>CAYYXC010000072.1:1013-7656 GCA_964475505.1 uncultured Chitinophaga sp. | reverse complement strand
GGTTCCGTCACCCGCTGGGATTAGCAGCCGGATTTGATAAAAATGCCAAGTACCTGCGTGAATTGGAAGCCCTGGGATTCGGACATGTGGAGATCGGAACAGTTACTCCCCTTCCACAGGATGGCAACCCAAAACCACGGCTTTTCAGACTACCAAAAGACCGAGCCCTGATCAACCGAATGGGATTCAACAACGATGGCGTCAGTGCGATCGCAGATCGGCTGGAGAGATGGCGAAAAGAAAATCCGTTCACACAATTGATCATCGGTGGTAACATCGGGAAAAACAAACAGACACCTAATGAACAGGCCTGGTCCGATTATTTGATCTGCTTTGAAAAGCTTCATCCTTATGTGGACTATTTCACGGTGAATGTCAGCTCACCCAATACACCCGGCCTTCGATCCCTGCAGGCACCAGCAGAACTGAAACGGATACTACAGTCGCTGCTAGATGCGAACAAACGATTTGCCAAACCCAAACCAATTCTGCTGAAAGTTGCGCCAGACCTGGAACCAGAAGCCATGGATGAGGTGGTGGATTTAGTTCTGGAGATCGGACTAAATGGCTTGGTTCTTTCCAATACTACCTTGTCAAGAGAGGCCCTGCAAACATCCTCTAAACGAGTACACGAAATAGACGCCGGCGGACTCAGCGGTGCGCCGCTCACCAATAGAGTATCAAACTGGGTAAAGCGTGCACATACGCACAGCAATGGACAAATTCCGATCATAGCCAGCGGAGGAATTTTCACTGGTGCCGATGCAAAAAAAATGTTTGATGCAGGAGCCTCGTTGGTTCAAGTGTGGACCGGCTTTGTATATGAAGGCCCGGCCATTGCAAAAAAAATCACACGCACCCTTCGCTAAGGATTTTTTCTTAAAGCATTAATTACTCGGAAAATCATTTCTGTTGCAATCGCAACCAGGCAGCAGCTACTACTCCCGCAGTTTCCGTGCGCAGTCGAGTACTGCCAAGTACAACCGGTATATACCCGGCATCCAAGGCAAGTGAAACTTCTGCTTGAGAGAAATCTCCCTCAGGACCGATCAGTATGCCTACTTCATCCGATAGAAATAGTTGAGAAATATCTTTTCGCTCCTCCTGTAAGCAATGAGCAATCAGGCATTGTCTTTCTGATCTTGGCCAAGAGGAGATCAACTCATCAAAGGAAATCGGCTCCTGTAATAAGGGCAGCCAAGCTTGTTGACTTTGCAGCATGGCCGCGATGGCAATTTGACGAATCCGATCGAGCCGCCATTTTTCTTTCTCTGTACGCTGTGTAATGACCGGCGTGATACTGCAAACACCCAACTCCGTCGCTTTTTCGATGAACCACTCCAGTCGTCCGGTATTTTTTACCGGTGAGATGGCAAGATGTACGTTTCGCCCGGAACGGTTTTCAAATCGACGGTCTGTTACGGAAAGCACACAAGCTTTTTTTGAAACAGATTGCAAACAACCGGTGAGCAGCGAACCTGCTCCATCGGTCACATGCAACGACTCCCCCACCTTCATCCGCAACACTTGTGCGATGTGGTGACTGGTATCGGCGTCCAGTTCGATCAACACTCCCTCCGGTAAGTAAGGGATGTAAAAAAAAGGTAACATATCAATCGTCGAAGTCCTCCGCATCCGGTTCATTCATTCGGCTGGGAGTTTGGAGGAATACTTTGGCTTGTCCCTGATCATCGACGTCATTAACAGGCTTCCAGTTCGGCAGCATACCGCTGTTGAACCCTCCGCCTCCATTCTCATCGATGAATTTCTGAATATGCAGCAAGGCACGCAGATGAATCGTCTCCAATGATCCGTTTCGATGCTTGGCAATTTTCACTACGGTCTCGCCGCGGTTGCTCTCTCCATTTTCATCCATGGTAACCTCGTAGTATTCGGGACGATACAGGAACATGACCAAATCGGCATCTTGCTCGATGGCGCCCGATTCACGCAGGTCGCTCAATTGTGGAATCTTGGTTCCGTCTTTACCAGCTCCACGGGTTTCAACGGCACGGCTCAATTGGGAAAGCGCAATGATGGGCACAGCCAACTCTTTGGCCAACGCCTTAAGGTTTCTGGAAATATTACTGATCTCTTGCTCACGGTTACTGTTTCGGTTGTCGCCGGTTCCGCTCATCAATTGCAAATAGTCGATGATGATCATTCCGATGTTGTGCTTGTTCTTCAGCCGACGGCATTTGGCCCTTAACTCAAATATGTTCAGCGCAGGAGTATCATCGATAAATAGAGGTGCTTGAGCTAATTTCTGAATTCCTTTTGCGTAGAGTTGCTTCATCTCATGATCAGCCAGGTTTCCACGGTTGATCTTCTCCATGTGTATCTCACTCTCGGCGGATAAGATCCTTTGCACAAGTTGAGGGGCACTCATCTCGAGTGAGAAAATCGCCACCGGTGTGGGTTTGGCCGAATGCATGGCTGCGTTGCGGGCCAGGTTGAGTGCGAAAGCAGTTTTACCCACGGCGGGACGGGCAGCCAGAATGATGAGGTCGGTATTTTGCCAACCATAGGTGACACGATCCAAACTGGGGAACCCGCTTGGCACACCGGTCAGATCTTCTTTTTTATTTCGGAGATCTTCGATCCGCTCAATGGATTTCACCAAAATGGAATCAATGGTTTGAAAATTCTTTCGCAGGTTGCTGTTGGTGATCTCAAAAAGTTTCGACTCTGCTTGATCGAGCAATTCAAATACGTCGGTAGAATCTTCGTATGACTCCCCAATGATCTCTCCACTTACGCGAATCAATTCACGCTGAATGAATTTTTGAAGGATGATGCGGGCATGAGCCTCAATGTGGCTCGCAGAAACAACGGCATTGGTGAGCCGCGTAAGGTAATAGGCCCCTCCAATGATCTCCAGATCCTCCCGAAACCGTAGTTCTTCCGCGACGGTAAGAATATCAATGGGTTGATTTTTCTGTGCCAGTGCTTGTACGGCTCGATAAATACGCTGATGGGCATCGACATAGAAACATTCCGGCTTGAGCAATTCGGTCACCGCATCGAATGCTTTTTTCTCCAGTAAGATGGCACCTAACACGGCCTCTTCCAGGTCCTTGGCTTGAGGAGGCACCTTGCCATAGACCAAACTATTCATATCTAGTGCGGCCTTCGATCTTTTCCGATCGCGTTCCCTGGGTGAATTCTTTGTTTCCATGGTAAATAATTACGGCCACGTGAGGGGCTCGTGCACACGAAATAACTCGTTGCTCATTTGGCAAAAAAATTTTTCTTTCTGCACGAGTTCTGCACGCCCCGGACTGGGGTTATCCACAGCATCAGTCCCCCAACAACTCTGCCGCATTCCGCCGGGCGGTCTCCGTGGGAGATGCACCACCCAATAAGCGAGCCAGGGCTTCCACCCGCTGTTCGGCATCAAGCAACTCCACTTTGGTCTCAATACCCTGGTCAGTTTCCGATTTGGAAACATGCCAGTGGTGCTGCCCTTTTCCCGCTACCTGGGGTTGATGGGTAACGCATATGACCTGACGATTGGATCCAAGTCCCCGTAGCAAATACCCCACTTGCTTGGCTGCCTCCCCGGAAATACCGGCATCGATCTCATCAAAAATGAGTGTAGGCAACTGCATGCGATCAGCAACCAGCGATTTGATACACAACATCAATCGGCTCAGTTCACCACCACTGGCCACTTTGCGTATGGGCTGCCAATTGATCTCCCCTTTACCCGCACTAAAATTCGCATCCAGCACAAAAAGACAATCATCGGTACCGTAGGGACGCAATTCAGTCTCCTTCAATTCCACTCCAAAACGAGCGGAGGGCATACCCACCTTAAAGAGAAGTTTATTGACTTGCTCAGACCAAGGACCGATCACCGAGGCCCGAGCCCGGTGCAAACCGCCAGCCAAGTCTCGAAGTGATTTTTCAAATTGATCGGCTTGCTCGCGGCTCGATCGTATGGATGCATCCAAATCTTGATACGAGGAAATGGAGTCACTTAATCTATTTTGGAAATCGATCAATTCATCGGTGGTTTTCAACCCATGCTTTTTCAACAAACGGAAACCTTGCGAGAGCCGCTCTTGCATAGCAGCTAATGCTGCGGGATCAAAGGATTGTTGTGAACCAAAACGATCCATTTCCCTGGCTAATTCACGCAACTCCAGATCAACCGAGCGCAATCGCTCTAACCACTGCTGAATGGAATCGTTGTTTTTTTCAAATGGTGAAAGGGATTGTTGGATCCTTCGCATTTGCTGCAGCAGATTCTCTCCTTCTCCCTGTAATTTTTCAGTAGCAGCCGCAAGTGCTTGGGTCATTCCCTCAGATTGTCCGCCACTGCGCACCTTCTCCTCCAATAACTCCAACTCGCCGGGTTGAAAAGCTGCTTCTTGCAATTCCTGCAACATGAATTGATTGTACTCTTGCTCCTGATTCAAACGGGCCTGCTTATCCTCCAGTGAACGCAACTGCTCAAGTTCCTTGCGCCATTGATTATACAATTGATGATAAGTCTGCACATCTGCAGTGATGCCGGCCATCACATCCAGTAATGAGCGCTGACGATCCGATTCGGTGATCTCCAGCGAATCAAATTGCTGATGAAGATCGACCAACTCAGCAACGAATGACTGCAGTTGCGAGAGTGTAACCGGGGTGTCGTTCAGAAATGCTCGGGATTTCCCATTGGCCGTTACCTCTCTTCGAATACACCATTCGGCTTCCTGCTCCATGTCCAACTCAATAACCAATGGATGTTTGGACAAGCGGGGCTCCACAAAGATTCCCTCCACTACACATTTATCCGATGGATCGCGCAGAACCGATGTGTCGGCCCGTTCACCCAGCACCAGTCCCAACGCGCCAAGCAAAATAGATTTACCGGCACCGGTCTCTCCGGTGAGTACCGAAAAACCGTTGGCAAAATCCATTCGAACCTCCCGGACCAATGCGTAATTGCGTATGTACAATTGCTGCAACATCTGAATGGGCAATTTACTTCATCGAATCTTCTCGCAAGAAGGCATTCGCTACAATTTTCAGGGCAAAAAAAATCCCGGCCGAGGCCGGGATCTATTTATAAAAAGATGTATTAACCAAGGGTAACCTTATTATTCAACTCCTCGTCCACCAGGATACGACCACAATTTTCGCAGATCATGATCTTCTTGTGCTGACGAATTTCACTTTGCTTTTGAGGAGGAATAGCATTGAAACATCCGCCACAGGCATCACGCTCAACGGGTACTACCGCCAGTCCGTTGCGATAATTGCTGCGAATCTTCTCGTAGCTGACGAGCAAACGTGGCTCCACCGCCGCTTTCGCTTCAGTGGCTAATTTGTTAAGCTGTTTTTCTTCTTTTTCGTTGGCTGCGATGATCTTGTCCAATTCGCTTTTTTTAGTTTGCAGCACACCGTCCTTTACATCAATATTCTTCTTTGCTTCTTCCAGGTTAACGGCCTTGAGGGCGATTTCCCCTTCAGCATCTTTGATGTGCTTTTTAGCCAACTCAATCTCCAATTGCTGCATCTCGATCTCCTTGTTGATGGCTTCAAACTCGCGATTGTTCTTCACATTGCTGCTCTGCTTCTCGTACTTCTTCAGCATGGACTCGGACTCAGCGATCGCGGCTTTGCGCTGTTGGATGAACTCATTTACGCCATTGATCTCTTCTTCGATGCGAAGCTGACGGGATTTCAATCCGGCAATCTCATCTTCCAGATCAGACACCTCCATGGGCAATTCGCCCTTGAGGATACGGATCTCGTCAAGTTTACTGTCGATTTTTTGAAGACGGAGCACTGAACTCAGTCGCTCTTCGATGGAGAAGTCCTTTACAGCGGCCATGCGGCAGAAAAATTTGCAGGTTAATGGTAGTGGACCGGGTTGGTGATCCGCTCCGTTTTAAGGACGGCAAAGGTAGGGAATTTTTCCACTAAAAAGCCCTGTATCAGGTCTATAGTGAACTGTTCCGACTCGTAATGACCCAGGTCGATCAGCATCAGTTTGCCGTTGGACTCAAAATAATCATGATACTTGAGATCGGCCGTTAGAAAAGCATCCGCCCCGGATGACAATGCATTGGAAATCAGAAAACTACCTGCTCCGCCACAAAGAGCAACCCGACGAATGGGACGACCGTCCGAAACCGTGTATCGAACCGTTTCACATCCAAAGGCCTGCTTGACGCGGTCCAAAAAAGCAGCTGGCTCCATGGGCTCCGCCAAATTACCTACTAGACCCGATCCCAGCTCGGGATGGGTATTGGAGACGGACACCAGATCATACGCTACCTCTTCATAAGGATGTGCCTTTCGTAAGGCCTCCAGTATTTCCCTTTCCTGGTGAGGCGAATAAAGAACCTCTAATTTCCACTCGGGCTCTCGATGCGTTGTACCAACGGATCCCACAAACGGATTGGCTCCTTCTAAAGCCCGAAAACTTCCCTCCCCGGATTGGCGAAAACTGCAACGATCGTACCGACCAATCTGACCGGCCCCCGCCTCGAACAATGCATCGGCTACCTGATCAACTTGCGCTGCCGGAATAAACGTGTACAACTTTTTTAATTGATTGGGCTTGGGCGCGAGCAGGGTTCGATCGGACAGATCCAGGCGATCTGCCAACGTCTTGTTGACACCGCCAAGCAAATTATCG
>CAYYXC010000072.1:0-1003 GCA_964475505.1 uncultured Chitinophaga sp. | reverse complement strand
ACCACCAGGTTACAACCCTTGGCTGCTGCCTCCGCAATGACCTCTTCTGTTGCATCCAATGCGCACATCACGCCCGTACAGATGGCCTGCGGATCACCGGTGATAAGTCCCGCATTGTCATAAGACTCCTGTAAGGAACGGGGCGCCCAACGCTCCAACGCACGAATGATGTCGATCACTTGCATGAGGGGCAAGTTACAAATGGTTTGATCATTGGGAAAATGAAAACCAGCCCCTACCTTAGGCGGATGAAGAAATACCTAGCCACACTACTGCTTTGCACCGGATTGATGGCCTGCAAAAAGAAATCGGCCGTACAAGAAGATCTCGTGATTCTGGCTATGACAACCGGAAAATGGAAGGTTACTTCTTTCACCGAGGCCGGATCTGATCGCACCACCGAATTCCAACCGTATAGATTCAAGTACAATACCAACAATACTGTGGATGCATACCGAGATGGAATCATCGAAAAAACGGGCAATTGGAATGGCAGCGCCAGCACCCAAAGCATTTTTGCTGAATTCATGAATGTATCCCAACCCCTGCTTTCGATCAATGGCACCTGGAACATCACCCGCAATAGTAGGACCTACGTAGAAGCAAGCCAAAATCAAAACGGACAAGCAAAAACGCTCCGATTGGATAAAGAATAAGCGCTTGCGTGTGAGGATCATCGATGAAAATTCATGAACCTTCCCTAACCTTGCACGTTATATAAAAAAACTCAACTATGGCGCTTAGCATTGGACAACCCGCACCGGATTTCTCCCTATTCGACACAAACAAAAACAAAGTCAACCTCAGTGATTTTCGGGGCAAGAATGTTTTATTGATGTTCTTTCCTCAGGCATTTACAGGAGTTTGCACCCAGCAAGTTTGTACGGCCCGAGACAATATGTCTCAATGCGAACAGGCGACAGCAGAAGTCTTGGGTATCTCAGTTGACTCCGTCTTCGCCCTTGGTAAATTCAAAGAGAACGAGAATTTGAATTTCCCACTG
>CAYYXC010000071.1:0-7699 GCA_964475505.1 uncultured Chitinophaga sp. | reverse complement strand
TTCCGTCAAGCTCAGCAACGGTAAAGTGATCGTCGCCATCCTCAACGGGGAGCTTTTGGTTAGGCGTTATCATCAAAATTTCTCTTCGGCCTTTCTCATTCCGGAGAACAATCGGTACAAGTCCATCAATCTTTCTGAATTCAGTGATTTCGCTCTTTGGGGCGTGGTTACTTACGTGATTCATTCTCTTGCATGAAAGCGATTGTCGATTGCAATAGTTTCTACTGCTCCTGCGAGCGATTGTTTCAACCCAAGTTGCGCAATAGACCCGTGGTGGTCCTCAGCAACAACGATGGATGCGTGATCGCGCGTAGTGATGAAGCGAAGAAACTGGGTATTGCCATGGGTGTTCCGTTTTTCGAGGCCCGTTCGATCATTCACCAACACGACATCGCTGTTTTCTCCTCCAACTATAATTTATACGGCGATCTGAGTTGGCGTGTGATGGAAACACTTCGAAAATTTGCGGGTGAAGAACAAGTAGAAGTGTATTCAGTCGATGAGGCCTTCGTCGATCTTTCTCATGTTGATCCCGAACAACTCGAACGTACTGCTCGCGAGATGCGTGTGCGAGTGGAGCGGTGGACCGGCATTCCGGTTTCCGTCGGCGTTGCGCCTACCAAAACACTCGCCAAACTGGCCAATCGGTTGGCGAAGAAGGACAAGATCAAAAGCGGTTGCGTACAACTTCTGCAAACGCCCGAGGAGCGCATGCAAGCCCTCAAGCAAACGCGACTGGAAGATGTATGGGGCGTGGGCCGAGCGTATGCCCGAAAACTTTATGCTCGTGGGTATACCAGCGCATGGGATCTTACCAATCTTCCTGATGCATGGGTATATAGAGAGATGGGTGGGGTGGTCGGATTGCGACTGCTGCGTGAACTTCGGGGAGAACCCTGCATTGAATTCAAAGAAGAGTTGGTGCAGAAAAAAATGATCGCCACTACGCGCATGTTCGGTGTGCCCATTACTGAACTGAGTGATATACGAGAGGCTGTAGCCAGTTATACGACCAGAGCTGCAGAGAAATTACGCCGCCAATTCTCCGCGGCCGATACCGTCCAGGTCTTTCTGGTCCGAAAGCAAACTGAAGAGGAAGCCGGATGGCGCGGAGAGGTACGTAGTGCCCATACACGATTACCGGTGGCGACCAATGATACGTCCTTATTGATCCGAAGGGCCCTGCAACTGGCCGAGCAGTTGTATCAAAGGGGATGTATATATAAGAAGGCCGGGGTGCTGTTGGGTGGAATTGTTCCGGCCGATGCCTGTCAAGCCGATCTGTTTACAGAACCGGCTTCCGATCATCGTAAGCTGATGGATATGATCGATAACATCAATTTCAGTCAGCGCGATGAACTATTGGTTTTCGGTGCCTGTGGTACCAAGCGCCATTGGCAAATGAAACAGCAGCGAAGAAGTTCTAGGTATACCACTCGGTGGTATGAATTACGTGAGGTGGGGGCTAGCCGTTAGCTAAGGGTATTCCTGTACAAGAATCAGATTATCAATGATATAAATCATCTTCCCACTTCCAGCTTTTTTAACCGAATATGGGGCAAATGCAGTATTTTCGACTGAGTACAAGCATTTTAATATTTAAGTGCTTATTAATCAGCCCATTACAAACTTTTTATGGGACTGAGACGGCGAAGCTGTGTCTAAAAACGAACATGCTGTCAAAAAGTGGCTAGCCCTTTACACGCGTCCGCGCTGGGAGAAGAAGGTGCATGCATTGCTTTCAGAGAAAGGAATCGAATCTTATTGTCCATTGAACAAGGTTCGGAGGCAGTGGAGTGATCGCGTAAAAATTGTAGAGGAGCCACTTTTCAAGTCATACGTATTTGTGCGCGTGCACGATGGCGAACGAACCGATGTTCGGCTCACCAATGGCGCCATAAATTTTATTTATTGGAACGGCAAGCCTGCTCAGGTTAGGGACAAAGACATTGCTACCATCAAGCGATTTTTAGAGGAGCACGAGGAAGTGGAATTGCTTCCCATACAACTGAAACCTAACCAGCGAGTGGTTATACAGGTGGGTACGTTTATGGGACAAAATGCCACGGTATTGGAGGTGCGAAAGAAAAAAGCCAAGGTAAACATTGAGAGCTTGGGGTATTCGTTGGTCGCCTACATGGATTTATCAAAACTCAGACCTATTCCGCTGAAATCATAAACCTTCTCCTCCTACCTCAACTACTGCTATGAAATTCATCCTCCATGGACTACTGATCACCTCGGTAGTTCTATTCTTGCAGGCCTGCACTATCCAGCGGCAGATCCCCTTCTATTTGCAAAATGCATCGGATTCCAGCATCGTTAGTCAGTCCGTTCCTGTTGCAGAGCTGATGATTCAGCCCAACGATCTCATTGCAATTGAAATTTCAAGCAAGAGCACGCAGCCTGAAAAATCAGATCATTTATTTAATCAGCAGATGGGTGGGGGCGCTGTGGGTGGAGCTAATCCAACCTTCGGTTATCTGGTCGATAAAGAGGGGAATATTGAGCATCATCGGTTGGGCACGATACCTGTTGCAGGACTCACCCGTAATCAGCTGGCCGAAGTGATCCGGAAAAAACTGGTATCACCTGAGGTACTATTGATCGATCCAACAGTAAAAGTCAGGTTTCTGAATTTTAGAGTCAATGTGTTAGGCATGGTGGGACGTGAAGGTCCAATTATTGTTAATACTGAAAGGTTGACCATACTGGAGGCTGTAGCGCTTGCGGGTGGAGTCACTGATTTTGGCCGCCGTGATCACATACGGGTGATCCGCGAGCAAAATGGGAAACGCTCGGTTGGCTATGTAGATCTCACCAAGCCAGATTTCTATAATTCTGAGTATTACAACTTAAGTCAAAATGATGTTGTACTAGTAGAGCCAACTGCTATGCGTTACAGAGACCTTGAACAAAATCGAATCAATCAACGAATCGGATTTGCCTTTTCGTTGGTGACCATAGGATTGACCCTTGTCAATTTGCTGGTTAAATAACCAACATCACCCAACGCCATGAACCGCCAGTCAATCCAAACGACCAATCCGCTGGGACAGCACGATGTTCGTAGTGAGCTTTCCTCGCTTAGTCTGCGGGATCTCTTCTTCAAATATGTCAGATTCCTGCCATTGTTTGTTGTTTCAGTGGTGATTTCATTGAGTGTTGCTTATATATACTTGCGATACGCCGACCCCATTTATAGTTCTACCGGAGCCATCATCATAAAGGATGAAAATGCCATGGGTGGTCGCGGGGACAAATTCGATGAACTTTTTGCAAGCAATGCCGCCAGCAATATTTCCACCGAAATGGAAATTCTCAAGTCTGTTCCATTGATGCAGCGCGTGGTGGAGCAGTATGATCTCTCTTGGAGCTATTATGTTTTGGGGAATGTACGTACCATTAATGTCTATAAAAAGGCACCTTTTCGAATCGTTGCTAAGCGAATCGTTGATTCCTCGGCTGCCATTGTGCTGAATATACAGGTGCTTTCAAATGATCGTCTTCAAGTAGAGGGATTAACGGAGCCGCTTCAATATGGACAGACATTTCAAACCGCCAGAGGGGAGTTTGCATTGGAAAAAAACCGGGGAGGTAATGTTGGCAATACGTATCGCATTGAATGGAATACGCCAGCTGCAGTAGCAGCGAATCTTGCTTCCCAAGTGAAGGTAGCACCGCGTGCCGGAGGAGTAGGAATCTTGAATCTTACTATACAATCAACGAATCCGGATCTCTGTGCTGATGTGATCAACGGGCTCATGGCGAATTACGCTCAGTATAGCATTGAGCAGAAGAAAGAGTCATCTGGCCAAATTCTCCAATTCGCCGAGGATCGGCTGGCAGATATCAAACGTCGCCTCGATAGCGTACAAAATCGTTACCTAGATTATCAGATCCGTTACAATATCATTGATCCGGCTTCGCAAATCGGCGCCTTCTCTGGTCAGATTGCGGAAGCGCAGAAAACCTTGAATGAACAGGCGGTACAGGTAGAGTTTATCAATATGCTTGATACTTATCTTTCTGATAAGAAGAATGATTTCTCTAAAGTAGTTGTCCCTTCTTCTTTTGGAATAGCTGACCCAGTATTGGGGGGATTGATCAGCGGATATAACCAGCTTCAATTGGAGCGACAGTTGATGATTGATGGATTTATATCTGCTCAAAGTCCCCGTGTCAAAGAATTGGACGGCCAGTTGGAAAAAATTCGTTTGAGTATTCGAGAGAACCTGCGAAACATTAAAACCGCCACAAATAAATTGATGGCGGATGTAAAAGGTCGCGGCAATCAAGAGCAAGCCAAGCTAAACGATCTTCCATTGCGCATCAAAGAGCTTGCTGAGATCAAGCAGCAGGAGGAGTATTATCAGGCACTGTACAAGCTCTTTGTAGAGAAAAAAGAGGAGACCGCTATTAGCCGCGCCTCTACGGTGAGTGGCACCGCGATCTTGAATATGGCAGCTGTTCCGGGAACGCCTATTGCGCCTAACCGGAGTTCGATTCAACTATTCGCATTACTGATCGGACTGGCCATTCCTGTAGTTTTTATTTTTGGTAGCGAGCTGCTCAATGATAAGATCATGAGTCGCTTTGATATCGAAAAGTACACACAGGTACCCATTCTTGGCGAGGTTGGACACTCTTTTGCTGATGAGGCGTTGGTGGTTAGTAAGAATAATAGAAAAATGGTCGCGGAGCAGTTTAGAATCATCCGTTCAAACCTGCAGTATTTCTTAGAAAATAAAGATCGGGCAACTATTTTGATTACTTCGACACTGAGTGGAGAAGGGAAGTCTTTTGTTACGACCAATGTGGCAGCAGTGCATGCCTTAGCGGGTAAAAAGACACTCATTTTGGAATTTGATATTCGAAAGCCCAAGATTCTTAGTGGGTTGGGAATGCCGAAGGGGAAAGGGGCAATCAATTACCTATTGGATAAGGAAACAGATCTGGGTGCATTGATACAGCCTGTTAGCAATTTCGATAATCTCTATGTGCTTGGCTGCGGTCCTGTTCCGCCTAACCCTTCAGAGATCTTGCTTGATAATCGAATGGATCAGATGTTTGATTATTTGAAGGAAAAATTTGATGTACTCGTAATAGATACCGCGCCAGTTGGGATGGTAAATGATGGCGTCAGCCTCGGAAAATATGCCGATTGTACAGTGTATGTCGCAAGGCAAGGGTTTAGTTTCAAAAAGCAGTTGGCGCTGATCGATGATTTTTACAAGCAAAAGCGACTGCCGCATCTGTCCATCTTGCTCAATGATGTGAAGCTTCGCACTGGTTATGGTTATTATGGATACGGCCGCTACGGTTATGGTTACGGCTACGGGAATGAATATTTTGAGGAGGAGACCAACACTAAGAGTCCCCTGGCGCCGCTGAAAAGCTGGTTTAGGAAGATCTGGGGTTAGTGTTTTGGTAGATGATTACTGGCCAAAACATTCAAGCCATAGCTCAACAACCGTTCAACTACTGTTCAACAGTAGATTCAAATCATAGGAAGCTAGACTCTGATTTTTAGAAAATGAATATTCAAAAAACAGTCCTTGTCACCGGAGGCGCTGGTTTCATTGGTTCTCATATTGTAGATGCCTTGTTGGCTGATGCACGTGTGGGGAAGGTGCGTGTCTTGGATAACTTATCGACAGGCTCCAAAGCGAACATCGAGCATCATTTTGATAACCCGAAGTTTGAATTCATTGAAGGGGATATTCGAGATTATGCTGTTTGTAATGGTGCAGCAACGGGGGTAGACTTGATTTGTCACCAAGCCGCCTTGGGTTCGATCAATCGATCTATCAATGATCCGATTACGACCAATGCTGTTAATGTATCGGGGACATTAAATGTGCTAACAGTTGCAAAAGAGTTAGGGGTGAAGCGAGTCGTGTATGCGGCCAGTTCTTCCACTTACGGCGATCATCCGGGTATTCCCAAGGTAGAAGATAGCATCGGTAATCCAATCTCTCCGTATGCTGTTTCCAAGTTGGTAAATGAGCTATACGCCAGGGTTTTTTCGAAGATCTATGGTCTTGAAACAATCGGATTGCGTTATTTCAATGTATTTGGCCCCCGCCAGATGCCGAACGGTCCATATGCGGCTGTTATTCCACTTTTTATCCGGGCCGTTCAAAGAGGGGAGTCCCCAGTCATAAACGGAGATGGTTCAAACAGCCGCGATTTTACCTATGTACAAAATGCTGTTCAGGCGAATCTTCTTGCTTTGTTTGCAGAGGATGTAGAAGCGCTGAATCAGATTTATAATATTGCTTGTGGGCAGCAAACCGATTTGATCGAATTATTCGAAATCCTAAAGCGTATTTCAGGTTCTTCTGTTACGCCTACCTTTGGACCCAAAAGGTTGGGCGATGTGAAACATTCATTAGCTGATATTTCAAAGGCAAAGCGGCTGCTGGGGTATGAGGTGCTGGTTGATGTGGAAGAGGGACTTGCGCGTACGATGAAATGGTTGAGTAAAGGTTGAACAGTAGTTCAACACTTGTTATAAATGTAAATATGAATTCTACGAAATGAACTTTAAAAGAACCATATTAATCACCGGAGGTGCCGGCTTCATTGGATCACATGTAGTGCGTCAGTTTGTAACGAAGTATCCTGACTATCGCATTGTTAACCTTGATGCACTGACTTATGCGGGTAATTTGGAGAACTTGCGTGATATTGATGGTTTATCTAATTACGTTTTTGAGAAGGTCAATATTCTTGATACGGTTGAATTGGCGCGTGTTTTCGATCAATATCAGCCAGACGGTGTTATTCATCTGGCCGCAGAAAGTCACGTGGACCGATCCATTCACTCTCCTCTTGATTTTGTGTATACGAATGTGATTGGCACTGTAAACCTTTTAAATCAAGCGAAACAATCTTGGGACCTAAACACTAAGTCCTCATTCCTAAACACTCCTCGTTTCTACCATGTCAGTACAGACGAGGTCTACGGGGCACTTGGTGATACCGGGCTCTTTACAGAGCAAACCAAATACGATCCACATTCTCCGTATAGTGCTTCTAAGGCTTCGAGTGATCATTTTGTGCGTGCTTACCATGATACGTATGGATTGCCGGTTGTGATCAGTAATTGTTCAAATAATTATGGGCCCAACCACTTTCCTGAAAAGCTCATCCCACTTTTCATTAATAACATCATGACAAAAAAACCATTGCCTGTGTATGGGGATGGCTTATATACGCGTGATTGGCTCTACGTAAAGGATCATGCAATTGCGATTGACAAGGTGTTTCATGAGGGGAAAAATGGCGATACTTATAACATTGGCGGATTCAATGAATGGAGGAATATTGATCTGGTGAAACTATTGTGTAAGCAAATGGATGAGAAGCTTGGCAATGCTCCGGGTACAAGTGAAGTATTGATTACGTATGTGAAAGACCGTCCCGGTCACGACCGACGCTATGCCATCGATGCGTCTAAGATCAATAAGGAATTAGGTTGGAAGCCTTTGGTTACGTTTGAGGAAGGGTTGTCGTTGACGATTGATTGGTATTTGAACAATGGTGATTGGCTGAAGAATGTTACATCTGGCCAATACCAGGAGTATTATGATAAAATGTATTCCTGATGGATACCCCCTGCCCCTTAAAGGGGTCTTCTCTGTTCTTTTTTCTTGATAAAAAAGAACCAAAAAATCAAGGCTGCGGAAAAATC
>CAYYXC010000070.1:4876-7742 GCA_964475505.1 uncultured Chitinophaga sp. | reverse complement strand
CGTGGTGGCTTACCGGGACTATAAAAAAACCTTGGAGGACCTCGCTCTCTACAAAGAGGCCTTGAACGGGGATGATGAGGAGTTGCGTGAATTGGCTAAAATGGAATTGCCCGGGTTGGAGGAAAGGCAAACATCGCAGGAGGCCCAGATCCGTCAGTTGTTGATACCTAAAGATCCGCAGGATGATAAAAATGCCATCCTGGAGATCCGTGCCGGTACCGGCGGGGACGAGGCCAGCTTATTTGCGGGCGACCTGTTGCGTATGTATATGCGGTATTGCGAGAGCAAAGGGTGGAAAACAGCCGTGCTCAGCGAAAATGAGGGTACTGTGGGTGGATACAAAGAAGTGCAACTGGAAGTGGTGGGTGATGAGGTCTATGGCACGCTGAAATTTGAAAGTGGCGTGCATCGCGTACAGCGGGTGCCGGCTACAGAGGCCAGCGGGCGCGTGCATACATCGGCCGCCACAATAGCAGTGATGCCCGAGGCGGAGGAGGTGGATGTGGAGGTGAATCCGGCTGACGTTAAGATGGAGACGGCCCGAAGCGGCGGTGCGGGCGGACAGAACGTGAACAAGGTAGAGACCAAGGTCATGCTCACACACATCCCTACCGGGACGGTGGTGATTTGCCAAACCGAAAGAACCCAATTGGGTAACCGCGAAAAAGCAATGCAGATGCTTCGCACCAAATTATACGAGGAGCAGGTACGCAAACAAGAGGAGGAAATCGCCCGGCATCGAAAAAGTTTGGTGAGCTCCGGTGATCGAAGCGCCAAGATCCGAACCTATAATTTTCCTCAGGGCCGAGTCACCGACCACCGCATCGGACTTACACTTTATAATTTGGATGCCGTACTCAATGGAGAAGTACAGGAATTGATTGATGCATTACAGTTTGCTGAGAATGCCGAAAAGTTGACTAAGAATGCGTGATTTCCTGTAACTGGTCAGTTTTTTCCGCAAATCGAAAACGTTTTTTTACACCTGTAGAATCTATTATAGATTCCTTAACAGCCGACAGGCAACTTTTCAATGTAACTTCACGTTATATTAAAAAAGAAACAAATCTTTTTTCTCATAAGCAGTTAGTTTTGGTTGCGACCCCTGTTTCCACAGGGGTTTATTTTTTTCCAAAACACCAATGAGAAAGTAGTAAACCAACGGAGGAGCCAAGGCAGTCCGCAACGATATCTCCGATCTGAAAACTTCTGTTGGGAATGTAGCCGTCCTGTAGAAATTCAATTACCACGCCAAAGGCGACGGCGGTTAGGGTAAAAAGAACAAAGGGAGTGGTAAAGGCGGATGCAGGCGACTTGGTTCGTCCCCAATATCCCCAGCAAACCAAAAAAACTTGCACGCTGAAAATGCTCACGTGCACCAGTTTGTCGAATTGGATTTGAATTAGCCAATCGGAATCCGGAAAAGCGGACCCAGGCAAACAAAACAAATAGGTGCTAAACAGAAACCATCCGATCGCCGGAATGTAACCCGGCCGATATTTCATCAATAGGGCGCGCATTTAATTATCCAACCAGCGAAGCGTATGCATCGGCGCTCAGCAGGCTATCCAATTGGCTGAGATCGCTCAAGGTCATTTTCACCATCCATCCTTCACCATAAGGATCGGAATTCACCAGTTCAGGGGAACCGCTGAGGGCTGGATTCAATTCTGTAATGGTACCGCTTACGGGCAGGAAAAGGTCTGATACGGTTTTTACGGCCTCCACGGTTCCAAATACGGCACCACTATCCAACGCTTTCCCGATGGTATCAACTTCGACAAAAACGATGTCGCCCAGTTCGCGTTGTGCATATTCGGTAATGCCAACCGTGGCCGTATTACCTTCAACGAGAATCCATTCGTGTTCTTTGGTGTAACGCAGGTGTTGGGGAAAGTTCATGTGGTTGAATTGAGGGGACAAAAATAAGGATTGATGGTTACCTCCGCCGCTTAATCAATGATGCTTTCAATATTCTGCAGTCGGTAAGGGGGCGATCGCGGTCAGCTCCTTGACTGGTGGGGGTATTGGCAATAGCATCCAGCACTTCAAAACCTTTGATCAGTTCCCCAAATACGGTGTAATTCTGATCGAGGTGAGGGGCGCCACCGAGGGTTTTATAAACTTCTCGCTGGTTGGACGGGATTTTTCTTCCCTGCAGCCTATACTTTTCGGTGGAGTCCAACCCGGCATCGCTGAAGGTTCGGCCATGCACGATGTAGAATTGGCTGCCACTGCTGGCTTTTTCGGGATTGTTGTCCCGAGCAGCAGCCAGGGCCCCTCGCTTGTGAAAAAGGGTGGCACGAAATTCAGCCGGGATGCGTTGGGCTGGACCACCGTTGCCCAATGGTTGACGGGGGGTAGCCAGTTTTGAATTTGGATCACCGCCCTGGATCATGAAATTTTTGATGACCCGGTGAAAAAGGATGCTGTCGTAATAACCCGACTTCACCAATTTTATAAAATTATCGCGGTGCAGCGGGGTGGAATCCGACAAGCGTAGGACCATCACTCCTTCAGTAGTGGTGAATTGGATGTCTTTCTTTCTGTCTTTTTTGCTGATGGTAACTTCCTCTTGTGCAAAGCCCGAGAGGGTGTTCAGCAACAATAAGGGTAATATAAGTTTCAAATATTTCATAGCGACGAGGATTGTTCGAAATAGAGTAATACGTGGTCTTTGATGAAGTTTTCCTGCTCGGCCGGATTCATCGAAGGCATCGGTTTAAGTTGACGAAAATGTGGCCATCCATCATCATCAACCCCTTCCATTTCATAATATCCGCTGGCTGAAAGCAGGCTGCATACCGCAACATGCATCAGGTCTTGTTTTTCCTCTTTTGTGAACTTCTCACGGATCTGTCCAAAC
>CAYYXC010000070.1:0-4866 GCA_964475505.1 uncultured Chitinophaga sp. | reverse complement strand
CTGAATGCCGATCAAAAAAAGAATGGCTTCCAGATCGGGCTTTTTACCAAACCGTTCCGCTAAGGAGGCTTCCAGGTTCCACCAACGTTGTTGCAGGTCATCGTTTGCTAGCATGGCGCAAAGATAGATGCGTTACCTTTGCGCCAAATCGCATTCGCATGCTGACCATGGCTATGTTGCGGCAAGATCCGGCTGGAGTGAAACGAAAACTCCAGAAAAAGCATTTTGCCCCCGTTGAGATCGTTGATTACATCATCGGAATGGATGATCAGCGTAAAAAGCTTCAACTGGAGTGCGACAACCTCTTGTCCCAGATCAATGCGGCTTCTAAAGAGATCGGCCAGTTGATGGCCAAAGGACTTAAAGAGGATGCTGAGATCAAAAAGCTGGCGGTTTCATTGCTGAAAGACCAACTGCAACCGCTTCAAAATGACCTGGCCCAGGTTGAAAAAGAGTTGATGGATGAGTTGGTGAAAGTGCCCAACCTGCCCGCGGATATCGTTCCAGAGGGGAAGGCCGCCTCTGACAACGTAATTGTGAAAGAGGCCGGACCAAAACCCAACTTGACACAAAAAACACCCCACTGGGATCTGATCAAACAATACGATCTGATCGATTTCGAAATTGGCGCCAAGTTAACCGGCAGTGGCTTTCCCCTCTATAAAGGGAAAGGGGCTCGTTTACAACGCGCTTTGATCCAGTATTTCCTGGATTACAATATATCGGCGGGCTACCTCGAATACATTCCGCCATACCTGGTGAATCAGGCCTCTGCTTACGCAACGGGGCAACTTCCTGATAAAGAGGGACAAATGTATCACATGACGGCCGATAATTTCTATCTGATTCCCACCGCTGAAGTGCCGGTAACAAATATTTACCGCGATACTATCTTGAAATATGCTGAGTTGCCGGTTAAGATGACAGCTTACACCCCCTGTTTCAGAAGGGAGGCTGGCAGTTTTGGGTCTGATGTGCGTGGACTCAATCGCGTACATCAATTTGATAAAGTGGAGATCGTGCAACTTGTTGATCCCACTACCAGCTATCAGGTGCTTGATGAAATGGTTGCCCACGTAGAAAAATTACTGATTGAGTTGGAGTTGCCCTATCGCATTTTGCGTTTGTGCGGTGGTGACATGAGTTTCAACTCTGCACTCACCTATGATTTTGAAGTTTACAGCGCCGCTCAGGAAAAATGGCTGGAGGTGAGTTCTGTTAGCAACTTTGAAACCTTTCAGGCAAACCGCATGAAACTTCGTTACAAGGATGAACAAGGAAAGATCCACATGATGCATACGCTGAATGGCAGTTCGCTGGCGCTGCCGCGTATTGTTGCGGCGTTGTTGGAGAATAATCAAAGCCCGGAGGGCATACGTCTTCCAAAAGTGTTACACAAATATTTTGGTGCAGAGTTGATTTAAAAAAGTCAAAGCTTCGGAACAAAGAATAACATTCTCTTCATCTGTGATCGAGTTCCCTGAACAATCAAAGTAGATTGTTTCTAATCCCAGCCGACTATGCACTCATCTTTTTGATCCGCGGGTTCATGATTGCGAACCAGGCTGGTGGCAACAGACTTAATAACATCATCCCAGGGTAGCCGGTGGGCATCTGCGGTGCTTCGTCGTGATGCCTGAGGATCTGATACTTGCGGCTAGCCAAATAGTGATGATCCGAGTGTCGACTCAGCTCGAACAAAAACAACCGACCGATCAGGTGATCACTGTTCCAACTGTGTTCGGGCATGGCTCTTTCGTATTTTCCTTCTCCGGTCGGTTTGCGTTGCAAGCCATAATGTTCGATGTAATTCACCGTCTCCAGCAATAAAATTCCCATTCCGGCGGCCGCTAAAAAGTAAAGCAAAATCCATCCTCCGAAAAACCAATAGATCCCCCCGATGAAAGCCAACTGTATCAACTGGAATTGGACCATCTCATTGTGAAGGCCATACTTCGATCTTCCTTTTTTCAAACATTCCTCTCCGGCAATGTGCCAGGCACTCACATAACTCATGATGACCGTACGGAACCAAAATATATAGATCATCTCACCGTAGCGGGCACTGCTGGGATCCTCTGGTGTGGCCACTCGTTTGTGGTGTCCTTTATTATGCTCCGTAAAAAAGTGCATGTAAAGAGAGGTGAGCAACAAACACTTTGCCAGCGTTTGTTCAAAACGATTCACCCGATGCCCCAACTCATGAGCCACATTGATGCCGAAACTGCCGCAGAGAATTCCCATGGCTCCGATCCGTCCCACCCGCTCCCAAAGGGTCAGATCTGTTGCTTGCATGGATACCAAGAACTGATAAAGCATCCAGTATTGCAGAGGAACCGATAAGTACAGCAGGTAGTCATATCGTTTGTCCACTCGTGCCATCTCCTCCTCAGCGGCAGAGAGATTTTCAGACCGAGGCGCGATCAGCAATTCCAGTGAGGGGATCAATACCCAAACCAATATCATGGGTATCCACACCTGCCAGCCACTGGATTGAAAAGCATATCCGGCGGCGAGGAAAAGCACAAAGGGGAGTGCGTATTTGAGTACCCGAACCATTTGCATATGTCAAACTTACCCATTTCGTGGGAATGATGGTTGTGGGGTTGAGGAGATGGGGGTTGAGGGTTGAGGTTGAGGAGTTTAAAGTTGTTTGTTTAGTGTGTGTTTACGTAATCCGGCGATGCATGCGCTGAGTGGTTCAATCGATGATCGGAGTGCTTCGTAGTCTTTGGCTGAAACAAATTCCAATTCTTTTGAGATGATTACCTGGTTCAGCAATTCCATTAAGCTGCTGTGGGCCATGCTATAGAAGTGTGCTTGGTCTTTGGGTGAGAAACGCCCGGTTCCTTCAGACAAATTGGATGATACCGAGATGGCGGCTCTTCGAAGCTGCTGCACAATTCCATATTTCTCCTCCCCTGGAAACTGAGAAGTAATATTATAAATCTTTGTGGAAAGGGCTCTGGCTGCATGCCAAGCATCGAGTCGTTCAATGGATAAACAAACATGAAAGCAAGATCGCGCTCCCATTTGCGGATTTCAATACCACAAACCGGAACGCGATCCCCAACTAAAAACTAAACTTTAAACATTCAACACAAAACCTCAACCCTCAACCCCCATCTCCTCAACCTAACTAACTCCCTTCTCCCTCATCACCCGGTTCAGCCACTTCAACAAAAGGAACAAGGCGATGGCGGGAACGATTACGATGAAGAAGTTGGTGAGGAAGAAATCAGACTTATCCGGGTATTGTTCCCAGAGTCCGGAGAGGATACCGGATAATTTGTTTCCAATGCTCACTGCCAGGAACCAACCACCCATCATCAGGGAAGTGAGGCGGGGAGGACTCAATTTTGATACGAGGGATAGTCCCATTGGCGACAAACACAGCTCACCAATAGTGATCACACCATAACTGGCCCAGAGCCAAAGAGCCGAGGCCTTATCCGTTGCAGAGTCAATCGATTTAGCAGCGGCTACCATCACAAAAGCAGAGAGCGCGGTGATCAACAAACCGATCGCGATCTTGGCCGGAGTGGACGGCTCGCTGTTGCGTCGACGAAGGAATCCGAAAATACCTACCACCAATGGTGTGAGTACGATCACCCAGAAAGGATTGATTGATTGGAACAACTCAGCCGATACCAACTTCAGGTCGCTGCCGGCAGCGGGCCGTTTTTCTTCTGGTAAATTCTGGAAATAATCGTGAGAAGTCGCTCTTATCGTGATCTCTTCGGAAAGTTTTTTAGCAGCATCCAGGTTGCCGGCTGCTTTGAGTGAGTCGCGTTGCGCAACCAGTTGATTTTTAAAATCCTCAAATTGATCCGGCGGATAGTTTACGGACTCGTGGTAGTTCACTGTCTGCGCCAGATCGAAGTGGGCCGCTGCATTGGAAACAGCAGCAGAGGGGGCACGGTCGGTATAATCTTCTGCCCAAACCGTGAGGGCATCACCATTCTGATGGAAGATGGCCCAAAAGACCACTACGCAAGCCATCACGGTAAGCAGGGCGGCGATGGGACTCTTATCTTCTTTACTCGCGCGCCACCAAAGGGAGATATAATAAAAAACAACCGGTACGCATCCAATCAAAAAGGCATCGTTACCGTCAGTACCGAAAATATTGCCGGGGATCATCCATCCCAAAATTCCAAATGCGAAAACCGGAATGAATACCGTAGCGATGATGCGACCCAGCGGCATATCCTCCGAAGTTGTAGGCTTGATGACATCCACGTCTTTCACGTGCTTCATTCCATTTAGAAACCAGATCAATCCGATGATCATACCCACACCCGCTGCAGCAAATGCATATCCCCATCCGTAGTTGATGCGCATGTAAGCGGCCACGAAATTGCATATGAAGGCACCGATGTTGATGCCCATGTAGAAGATATTGTATCCGGCATCTTTCATATGCTGGTTCTCCGGCTTGTTATACAGGTTGCCGACCAGCGTGGAAATGTTTGGCTTGAAGAATCCGTTGCCTAGGATGATCAGCAAAAGCGCGATGTAAAAAGTGGTTTCGCCGGGCATGGCCAATCCAAAATATCCCGCCGCCATGAGGATGGCACCGATGATGATACTTTTTCTGTAGCCAAGGATACGGTCAGCCAACAATCCGCCAAGAAACGGTGTCAAATAAACCAGTCCCAGATAGGTTCCGTAGATATCGGATTTCTTGGTGGCGCTGAATCCCATCCCTCCGTTGTCGGCACTGTCGATCATGTAGCGGGAGAATATTCCCACCATGAGATAGTATCCGAATCGTTCCCACATTTCGGTGAAGAAGAGCCCATAGAGACCACTGGGGTGGCTCGTCGATGTTATTACGTTGCTCATCTGATTGGTTTTGTTTGT
>CAYYXC010000069.1:2359-7756 GCA_964475505.1 uncultured Chitinophaga sp. | reverse complement strand
CGCATCGTCTCCGGTTCGAACATCGCCCCAGTTTCCTTGTGTGTCGATCAGGAGGTCTTTCTGTCCCAAATTCACCAATGCATCTCCAATACTGGCATCTCCATGCGGGTGATATTGCATGGCCTGGCCAATAACGTTGGCGACCTTATTGAATCGACCATCGTCCATTTCCTTCATCGCATGAAGAATGCGTCGCTGAACGGGTTTCAGCCCATCTTCCACAGCAGGTACAGCCCGCTCCAGGATCACATAGGAGGCATAATCCAGGAACCAGGAACGATACTGGCCATGCAAGCCGTGCTCCTGGTTCTGCACATCCGATAATTTATTTTTCGAGGTAGCCATAGGTTCAGTGCTTAAGCAATGCTTGTTGATTCTGCTTCTGTTTCTGCTGGAGAGGCGGCAGCCCCACCCGGCAGTTTAAGATCTAAGTCTTTCCAGGAGCGATCTGCATCTCCATTGGTTAATAGTTGTCCGTTTCGTAATAGCTCTTTGATTCGGTGCATAAGAAATGCGTCACCTGTCTTGACTTTCATCCGCTGCAATACATGCTGTAACACGCGGTTCGCTTTTTGAAAATCGCCGGTGCATTGACGAAGAATCTCTTTGTCGTAGAATTGAATGGATTGCCCTAAAATCTTCTTACCTCCCTCCAAGATCCGTACCATGGCATTTTCCAACTTGAGCCGATTGAATTCATCCGGATCGATCTCGAATTCACTCAAAGTAACCGGTCGTGCCAATTTCATGGCCTTTCTGAATTCTTTAGCTGGAATCTCAGAGAGCCAGGATGGATAGAAAAGCTGCCCTTTATCATTGATAAAAGGTAGATTGTTCATGTAAAGTACTTGCACACGCCCGCAATAATTTTTCAGTTGCGAGATCAACCAATAATATCCCATTACGTCGTGCTGGTTTTGACCCATCCAGATCCATAATTCCTCTTCGGGGTGCTCATCCAACCAAGCACAAACAGCCTGTGCCGTTTTCTCATCATCTACCGTGGTTAGCACATCAGCGCCATAGGATGAATCAGCAAGCACGCGTGTCCACCATTCCCGACGGATAGCGCGGCCTTCAGGTGTATCGATCTCGGCGATGGGTCCTACTGCATAATCATCCCGGATCAATACAACCTCTCCTTGAAGGGATGGCTCGAGCGCAACGATGTCTTGAAAAAGTTGCTGGTCAGCCTCATTAAAAACAACATGCATCATATTAGGAAACTTTATTGGGCGTTATCAGATAATATACACAGGTAGTAAAGTAATTACGCAAGTGGGGAATTGCCTTCACCCACGCGACCTGTTTTCTAGGTCTCCATCCAAATTTCCATTGGTAGATGGGATTGAGTAAATAGTGTTGGACCTGCTCCAACCGATAGCCTTGCGTGCGACAGATTTGCTCGAATCGCTCGATGGTTAGTCGGGTATCCCTGATCTCCATCAGTTCTTGAACAGGCTCATTATTTCGCTCCAACAAGCGCTGATAAAAGTAGCGCGGAAGCAAGTGGATATAAGGCAAACGGGATATGCGGGAGCGACAGATCTGCTGATGCCCACCAAATGGCATTTGCCAAGGAGGAAATCCAAAGAAAATATGTCCGCCCGGGCGAAGGAAATGCTTCATCCACCCAATGAGTTTGGGTTGATCGTGAATATGCTCGATGACGTCCTTAAGCAGGATCAAATCAAAGGCCCCTTGCAAGTCCTTTTCCACATCAACCAAATAGATATCTTTTGAAATGATCTGAATGGAACCTTTCTCAATAGAATCAGCCAGGTAGCGGTTGGCATGCTCTACCCGAATGGGATCCAGCTCCACACCTACGCCCAAACATCCTTTTTCAAGAAATGCTTTCATCACTCCGCCCTCTCCGCAGCCGATCTCCAGCACCCGCATGCCGGGCTTTATGGTTACGGACAGCTCAATAAACGGAATCACATGATCCCGGGCATTGAGCCACTGAATCTCAAAATACATGTCTCTATCGTGATGAAACTCGAACAAAATAATTTCTTATTAATCAATTGGCCTCCACTACATCCAACTCGACTTTCAAGTTGGAGATGATGAACTCTTGTCGCTCCTGGGTATTCTTACCCATGTAGTATTCTAGCAAATGCTGAATATGATCGCCCTGCTCGAGCCGCATGAGTTGCTTGCGCATATCGGCACCGATGAATTGGGCAAATTCGTCTGGACTGATCTCACCCAATCCCTTGAATCGGGTCACCTCCGGCTTAGCGCCCAACTTACTCATGGCTGCCTGCTTTTCGGCCTCGCTGTAGCAATAGATCGTTTCCTGCTTGTTGCGCACCCGGAACAATGGGGTATCCAGCACATAAACTTTCTCGTGCTTCACCAGATCCGGGAAAAACTGCAGGAAGAAAGTCATCAACAAGCGGATGTGCATCCCATCAACGTCGGCATCGGTGGCAATCACGATGTTGTTATATCGTAGTCCCTCCAGGCCTTCCTCGATATTGAGCGCGTGTTGCAAAAGATTGAATTCCTCGTTTTCGTATACCACTTTCTTTGTAAGACCGAAACAGTTCAGTGGCTTCCCGCGTAAACTGAATACGGCCTGGGTCTCTACATTGCGAGCTTTGGTGATGGAACCACTGGCGCTGTCTCCTTCGGTGATGAAGATGGTTGTCTCCTGCTGTTTCGAAACATATTCTTCTTTTCCACGGCTGGGCGGTTCTTCGTTTAGATGAAAACGGCAATCGCGCAATTTTCGGTTGTGAAGATTTGCTTTTTTGGCGCGCTCATTTGCCAATTTTTTGATCCCGGCCAGTTCCTTTCGCTCACGCTCACTCTGCTCTATGCGTTTTTTCAAAGCATCGGCAACGGAGGGATTCTTATGCAGATAGTTATCAAGCTCTTTAGAAATAAAATCACCTACGAATTGACGCATGGAGGGGCCCTCTGTATCGACGTTTACGGAGCCCAACTTGGTTTTGGTCTGTGATTCAAATACTGGCTCCACCACGCGCACGGAGATGGCAGCCACGATGCCCGTGCGTATATCGGAAGCATCGTAATCTTTTTTATAGAAATCACGAATGGTTTTAACGAATGCCTCACGAAAAGCTTGCTGATGCGTTCCCCCTTGCGTAGTATGCTGACCGTTAACAAAACTGTAGATGTCCTCTCCGTAATCGTTGTTGTGCGTGATAGCCAGTTCAATATCATCCCCTTTGAGATGAATGATGGGATACCGAATTTCATCGGCATTGGATTTACGCTCCAGCAGATCCAACAATCCATTCTTACTTTGATAAGATTTACCATTGAATTGGATCTTGAGTCCAGCGTTGAGAAAACAATAATTCCAGATCTGGTTCTCCAGATACTCGGGAATAAACTTATAGTTGCGAAAAATCGTCTCGTCCGGAATAAAACTAACCAGCGTGCCATTGGCCTCATTGGTCTTGGCCTCTTTGTGCTCTTGCGTCAGTTCACCTTGCTTGAACTCCGCGGTCTTTTCCTTTCCCTCACGAACGGCCATTACCTTGAAGTATGAACTGAGGGCGTTGACTGCCTTGGTACCAACCCCGTTGAGTCCGACGGATTTCTGAAACGCCTTGCTGTCGTATTTCGCACCGGTGTTGATCTTGCTGACCACATCCACTACTTTACCCAGTGGAATACCGCGACCATAATCACGCACCGTAACCGTCTTTCCTTCGATGGAAATCTCCACAGACTTCCCGTAGCCCATGGTGTATTCGTCGATACAGTTGTCGACTACTTCCTTTACCAACACATAGATGCCATCATCGGGTGAGGAGCCGTCCCCGAGTTTTCCAATGTACATACCGGGTCTCAGCCGAATATGCTCTTTCCAATCGAGCGATTTAATGCTGTCCTCGGTATATTCAAAAAGAGGGGCAGAAGATTTTGAATTTGACATAGATTTTTGATTCTCAATAATTTGAGACAGAACCAGGCGAGTGATCGCCAGGTGGACAAATATACCGACTCAAGGGGGGCTCCTGCTCTTCAGATTTATACACAACTGGGGAAAAGAAAAGCGAGATCTCTGTCATTGATCCGGATGACCGACAACGCATCCAATGGGTTGGCTGGACCTGAGATTTGTCTTCCAAGCACCGCATATGTATACCTACGAACTGATGGAAGCAGGCAGGCATTACCTGATACGGGAATATGAACATGGCCCCATCCACTTAGTACAAGTGATGATGCTTACCGATCGTTGTTTGCTCTTTCAACGATATGGGATACCTCTCGAGCTGGAATGGAGGATGTTAACCGATCGACTTCAAGACATAATCGAATGTCTGAGCAATCAGCAGGTGGAACTATGGCAGCATTGTTTCCGCAGTTACGAGGATGCTTACCTGCGCTCTGATGATGCCGAGGAGGAAGAGGATTAAAGGATCTGGAATCGACGAAGCTCCTGTTTATTCTGAACCACGCCATTCTTATTCAACGCCTCGTACTGGATCAATCCGACACCCCTGGCATAATAAGCCTTTCCGTAAAAGTCAATAGCATCGGTTATATCCTGCCATACGTTTGGAGTCACCTCCAATTCGAATTTTTCCTCTACGACGATTACATTGTTGTACGTAGTGCTACCACGAGAGGAGTTGATGGTTATCGGGACGTCTTTCTGAAGCAGTTTCATACTGAACCGAATATTGAAAGAATTTCCCCCTGAGGTTCCGGAGAAACCATTCGACTTCCACACGTTGTTGACAGCAACATTGTCCTTCACCATGATGTACTGCCCCCAGAAGGGTGCATCGAATCCAAAAAATCCTCCGCCGTCAAAATATTCAAAATAATCACCTGCGCTGCGGCGATAATATCCGGAAGAGTCAAGCACCGTACCCTCTTTGGACATGAAAATTTGAAAACTGTTGTTTTGGGCCGTAAGGGTTTGTGTCAGAACTACTCGGTGGAGTGAATCATTTGCAGCATCATCAAATTCATAACTCCAATTGCTTCCGGCGCTTCTGGGGAAATAGTCGTTTGGCAATACTTGCACAGTGAATGTGCAACTGCTGCTGCCAAAAGTGACAGTAAATGATTTATTTCCGGCAGAGGTGGGTGTACCGGAAGCATTCAAATTGATAACCTGATTGTTCCCTACGGACAGGCTTCCACTGGAACTGAAACTCAATCCGTCAACCGTGTTGGTGGTGATATTATAATTGCCGGCAGTTGTTACATTAACGGTGACTCCAACGGTATTGGATGCAGCTACGGCAGTCGACGCCACATAAAAACCATTTACAGTGATCGGCGCACAGGACCCCGGCGCACCTGCCAGGGTACCAACTGCATTGCCGCCTCCGCCAGGAGTAACATTCACTGTGAAACTACAGCTGCTGTTGGGTGCAGCAAACGTGATGGTATTGG
>CAYYXC010000069.1:0-2349 GCA_964475505.1 uncultured Chitinophaga sp. | reverse complement strand
TCCAGAGTTGGTTGGCGTACCACTTCCAGTGAGGGTTATGTTCTGGGTGCCCGTGTTTGCAAAAGAACCGGCACCACTGAAGGTCATACCTCCACCGGTGGCAGAAATAGAGTAAGCACCCACGGTGGTTACATTCAAGGCTATCGTAACAGTATTGCCAGCGGTAAGGGCAGTATTTTGCACATAGGTGCCATTCACTACTGCAGATGCACAATTACTGGGCGTTCCCCCGGACACTAAACTGAACACGGCATTGTTTCCGCCTCCACCACCCCCGCTTCCTTGTACGGTAACTTGTATGTCGCAAGATGTGCTATCGAAACTGACGATGAAATTGTTCACACCGGCAGAGAAAGGCGATCCATTTCCTCTAAGCGTTACCGAATTGTTGCCCAGACTGGTGAATACACCGTTGGCTCGAAAAAAATAACCATTGATGGTGTCTGTAGTAATGGTGTATGGACCTGTTTTGGTTACGTTCACCTCACAAGTGATGGTATTAACGGATGGAACCAATGCAGTGCCGGCAACATATGTACCGTTTACTGTTTTGGGCGAGCAATCACCCGTAACAGCAGCCCGTAAGGATCCTTCCGCCGGAGAATTGCTTCCTTCGAAACTGGTTTCTTTCTCACAGGAAAGCAGCAGAAATAAACCGATGATTGCCAGAAAACGGTAGGAACCTAACATGGGGGATCGTTTAGATTACAAATGTAGATAAAAGCGGCAAGCCGCCTAGCTTGGCTATATTTATGTTATGTGTCAGATAAAAAACGTATTGGCTTCCATTTTCGTATGTCTATTCCTCGCTAAGGGAGTAGTTGGGCAAAAAATCATCCCCCTGAATAGCGGTACGCGCGCAAGCCTGCGGGGACTCAGCGTGTTGAACGAGCGCATCCTTTGGGCCAGTGGCAGCAAAGGACAGGTAGGTGTTTCAACCGACGCTGGGGAGACCTGGAAATGGATGCAGATCCCTGGATTTGAAAAAGTTGATTTCAGGGACGTAGAAGGATTCGATGAAAATACCGCAGTCATCATGGGTGTGGGAAGTCCGGGATATATCCTTCGTACCGACGACAAAGGCAAGAACTGGACCGTGGTTTATAAAAATGAGGATAAACGCATATTCCTTGACGCTATGTTTTTCTGGAACGATCGGTCGGGAATCATCGTGGGCGACCCGATGGATGGACGGTTTTTTATTTTGAGAAGTTTTGATGGCGGTAAAAGTTGGCGAGAGATCGATCCCAAGAACCGACCCATTGCTAGCAATGGGGAAGCCTGTTTTGCTGCCAGCGGTTCGAATATAGCTGCGCTCAGCCGCAGCGAAGCGGTATTTGTAAGTGGAGGTGCGCAAGCCCGATTTTTCATACGCGACACCAGCATCCGACTTCCGCTGTTGCAAGGAAAAGAATCAACCGGCGCAAACGCCATCGCCTCCTATCGTAACAAACCGTACAAAAAAGCAAAGCAGTTGGCGGTTGTAGGTGGTGATTTTGCAAACGATAAAATCGACAGCGCTGTCATGGCCATCAGCACGGATGGAGGCATCAGTTGGAAAAACCCCATCCGATCACCGCATGGCTACCGAAGTGGGATCACCTGGATTAGCAAAAAACGACTGATCGCTTGCGGAACCAGTGGAGTGGACATCAGCCAGGATGGTGGCATGAAGTGGACACTGCTGACAAATGATGGTTATCATGTCTGCAGCAAATCCAAATCAGGCAACACCGTATACTTAGCGGGCCCCGAGGGAAGAATTGCTCGCTTAAATTGGTAACCAGTAATTTATTTAACTAATATTGAAATTCAAGCTTTCATTCATGAATGAGAAAAATCACCGAGCGAAATACGAAACCCACCTCTCCATATCAATCTTATTGCTCATAGGTTTCACTGCTATGCTCCTCTTATCGATCAGAAAACCTCCACAGACCGACACACTGTGGTATTTTTACGCTGGCTTATCAACGGTATTGATCTCCTTGGCCGCCTATTTCATTTCAACGGCTACGGTACACAAAGTGAAGTCCGATCTCCTGCGCAAGTCAAGAAAAAAATTCAATCAGGAAGAACGGAATGAGTTGGACTAACATGTAATGCGTCCCTCAATCTATTTCCCGATCAGTAATGCATTAGTTAGCTGACTGCAAGCTTCTAAAGTCAACGCTCACCAACTTACTTACACCGGGCTCCTGCATGGTTACCCCATAGATCACATCTACGGCACTCATCGTCATTTTGTTGTGTGTAACGATGATGAACTGCGAGTTCTCACTGAACTGACGGATCATATTGGTGAATTTTCCAACGTTGGCATCGTCAAGCGGCGCATCCACCTCGTCA
>CAYYXC010000068.1:0-7859 GCA_964475505.1 uncultured Chitinophaga sp. | reverse complement strand
TTAGGATCTCGATCTGGTCTTTAACGAGCTCATCCAGGCTTTCCTCCTCATCGTAATAGAAAGCACGCACACCCCAGCTTAAACTAAGTTGGTTTACAAGTGATCGCTCTTTTGTAAAGATGTATACAGGGCATTGCGGACGGTAACTGCTCAGCATGAAACCAGTGTATCCGCTTTGAGTCATGCCAATGATCGCATCGGCATGTGCATCCTCTGCTAGTTTGCAGGCATTGTAACAGATCGCATCACTGAGTTTGGATGGAGAGTGGATTTGGGGTTTCAATTCATCTTCCCGGTTATATCGATAGGCCTTGGATTCAATTTCCAGAATGATGCGACTCATGGTCTCAACCACCAGACGGGGATATTTTCCCGTAGCGGTCTCTCCACTCAACATTACTGCATCTGTTCCTTCCAACACTGCATTGGCGACGTCAGTGATCTCGCTTCGATTGGGTTTAGTGCGGTCGATCATGCTCTCCATCATCTGCGTGGCTACGATCACCGGTTTGGCTCGATGCAGACATTTGTTGATGATATCTTTTTGGATCAGCGGCACCGCTTCTACTGGCATTTCCACTCCCAGATCACCCCGCGCGATCATGACTCCGTCACTTTCAATGATGATGTCGCGCAAATTGGCAATGGCTTGTGGCATTTCAATCTTGGCGATCACTTTGCCTTTGTGATTTTTTTCACGGATCAATTTTTTCAAGCCTCTGATGTCCTCCGGATTGCGTACGAAGGAGAGGGCGATCCAGTCAATCGGGTGGGAGAGAATAAAGGCTAGATCTGCCAGGTCTTTTTCAGTCAAGGAGGGAAGGGAGATGTTTGTATCCGGGAGGTTGACTCCTTTTTTGGGTAGCAAGGTGCCGGGTAAGGTGACGCGAACCTTTACTTCATTTTTGGGAGTGATCTCTTGAACCACTACTTCCAATTTCCCATCGTCGATCAGGATCTTTTCACCTACTCTTACGTCGGCCGCCAAGTTGGGGTAGGATACGTAGATGTGGTCAAAATTTCCCACCACTTTTTCGTTGGTGAATGTCAGAATATCTCCTTCTTTCAAATCGAGTTTACCGTTCTCCAGATCTCCCACACGCAACTTGGGTCCTTGCAGGTCAGCGAGGATCGCGATGTTGTACGGCTCGGTCTTATTGATCTCTTGGATATAATTGATCACCTTGGCTTTGTCAGCATGATCACCGTGCGAGAAGTTCAGTCGGAAGACATTGGCGCCAGCCTTCACTAGCTCCAGTAATTGCTCGTAAGAATCGCAAGCTGGTCCTACCGTAGCTACAATTTTGGTTCGCTTGCTTGCATGCCTTTTTCCTGCCTCATTGTCGTATTCTTTGTGCAGGTATTTTTCGAGTTTGCTCATAGTGTTTGATTAGCTGGCAAGGATCTTCACGATCTTCATCCACTCTTCGCCGATCTTGCCTTTGTTCTTGACCGCTGTTTCCAGCGGGATATAATTCATCTTGTTGTTTTGGATGCCCACGAACACGTTGTGTCGTCCTTCCATTAAGCATTCTACTGCATGATAGCCCATGCGACTGGCTAAAACGCGATCCATGCAACTGGGCGCACCACCTCGTTGAATATGTCCCAGAATGCAAACACGGATCTCGGATTTAGGCAGATTCTCTTCTAATATCTTCTGCACTTCATTCGCACCGCCAAAATCATCTCCTTCGGCCACAACAATCAGGTTAACCATTTTTTTGCGGCGTTCTTTCTCTTGGAGTGATTGAATGATGTTATTGATGTCCGTTTTACGTTCCGGAATCAAGATGTTCTCCGCTCCGGTAGCGATGCCGCTGTGTAGGGCAATGTAGCCGGCATCTCTTCCCATCACTTCGATGATGAATACGCGGTCGTGCGCATCCATGGTATCCCGGATCTTATCGATGGCCTCCACCGCCGTGTTCACGGCTGTATCGAAACCAATCGTAAAATCGGTTCCGGAAATATCTTTATCGATGGTGCCGGCCAGTCCGATACAGGGAATGTCATGCTCTGCGCTGAAAGCACAGGCACCTCTAAACGATCCGTCTCCGCCAATGATCACCAATCCGTCTATCTCGTGTTTCTTAAGATTCTCGTAGGCTTTTTTTCTTCCAGCCGGCTCAAAGAATTCTTTGCAACGGGCACTTTTTAAAATGGTTCCGCCTCGCTGGATGATATTGGCAACGGAGCGACTGTCCATCTGGAAAATATCGTTGTCGATCATGCCTTGGTAACCGCGCATGATCCCAAAAACTTCAATTTGATGATAAAGCGCTGTGCGCACCACTGCGCGGATCGCCGCGTTCATCCCAGGGGCATCTCCGCCACTGGTCAGCACGCCGATACGTTTTATTTTTTTCTGCATGAGTTGAAAGCTGCACAAAGGTACTGAAAACACAAAGTGTACAACACACACAGTTGTTCGTTATTCTCCTTTATTAGATTTGGGGTATGAAAATCTTGTTGACAGGGGCCAATGGTTTCATTGGCGCGCATTGGATAGAAAAACTGGCGCTTCGTGGGCACACAGTACTTGCGACGGGTATAGGCCCTTCGCGTTTGTCTCTAGCCGATCCACATCGATACCAGTCGCTCGACATAACGGATAAGTATTTAGTGGATGCGTTAATCGATTCGGAGCGGCCGGATGCCATTTTGCATGCCGCGGCCCTTAGTAAACCCGATAGATGTGAAGCCGATCAGGCATTGGCGTTGCGCGTTAATCTGGATGCCACCGAGCATTTGCTTGATGCGGCAGCGAGACATGCATGTTATTTCTGTTTTATATCCACGGATTTTGTGTTTGATGGAGTAAAAGGCATGTATCGAGAAATGGATCCGCCGGCACCTATCAATTTTTACGGAGTAACCAAGTGGAGGGCGGAACAAGCAGTGCAGCGTTACCCGCATGCTTGGAGTATCGTAAGGACGGTTTCGGTCTATGGCCCACCTGTTCCCGGTCGTCCCAACCTGCTCTCCACGGTGATAGAAAAACTTTCAGCAGGAGAGGAGTATGCAGTATTTGAGGATCAAATACGAACCCCCACTTATGCAGGAGATCTGGCTGAGGGAGTAGCGGAGCTGATTCAGCGCAAAATGAAAGGCATCTTTCATTTGTGTGGGGAAGAAGTACTGACACCCTATCAGATGGCTGTTCGAGTAGCGAGACATATGGGGCTCGATCCAACCGGTATACGTCCCACCACCGCCAATCAACTCACACAGCCAGCCAGGCGTCCCGCGATCACCGGACTCCAAATTGATAAAGCAAAAAAAAGCATCGGTTTCCGTCCGGTCTCCTTTGAGGAGGGACTTCATCTATCCTTTCCTCTTCGTTAATTCATCATAAGGATGTTGACCGATCGTTGAAGAATGTTGAAAGCGATCTCCGCCATGAGGTTTTCGCGGTCCAGGGTCGGATTCACTTCCGTGATCTCCAGGCAGCAGATCTTGTGGTTCATCATGAATTTACTGATGAGATCTTCAGCCTCCCGTTCTTTCAAGCCGTGTGATACAGGGGTGCCGGTTCCTCTGGAGATGGAGGCATCCAAACTGTCCACATCAAAGGAAACGTAAATGTCGCTGCAATCAGAGAGGTAACGCAGTGCCGAGCGGGCGATGTTCTCAACGCCTTTGCTCCGTATCTCTTTGATGCTGATGACCTTGATGCCTAGTTTATCGATCAGGTAGCGTTCCTCTTTTTCGTAGTCGCGTAGGGCAATGTAGATCACGTCGGTGGGACGAATCTTCGGGTGTATTTTGCCGATTCGCTTCAACGAATCCCAATATTTCATCGTTTGCGCATCCGGCTCATGTGTGGCGCAATCTTTATTGTCCTCACCCAGGGAGATGGCCATGGGCATGCCGTGTAAATTTCCGGATGGCGTAGTGAATGGGGTGTGCAGATCCGCATGGGCATCTATCCAAATGACACCCAACCTGCTTTTGGGTTTGGCCATTTTAAGGCCAGCGATGGTGCCGCCAGCCGTACTGTGGTCGCCGCTGAGTACTACCGGAAAAAACTGGTTCTTGATGGTATCGGCTACGGTCTTGGATACCCGCTCGTACAAGGTATTCAATCCCTTGATTCGCTTGGCATAGGGAGAATCGATGGGTTCGTAAAGCAAACGGTTCTCCGTCTCTACCCGTTCGGAGGGGAAATGAACAAAGAAATTGCTCATGAAATCCAGGGCCGCAATTCGTATCGCCTCAATCCCTAAACTCGCCCCCCGCGTACCAGCACCGATTTCGGAAGGCACCTCAATCAATTTGATATTACGCATGCCATACAAAGGTAGCGGATTCCATTTTTCAAACGATTGTTAGCGCGTAAAATCAGCCCTATATGTAGGGGCAGTACGGAGGCGGTAGATCGGCTGCTTTTTTACTGCAATTTTATCCCCATGATTGTGAACAAATGATTGAATCCCAGCCTATAGTTTGTGTCCTCTCGAGTTGTATATTCGCCGCCTGACCTGAAGTAAAATTCATTCCCGTGCGTTTAAAAACTCTAGAGATCAAGGGCTTCAAAAGCTTCCCGGATAAGACCATTGTGCAATTTGACGAAAATGTGACCGGAATTGTCGGTCCCAATGGATGTGGAAAATCGAACATCGTCGACAGCATCCGTTGGGTGATCGGCGAGCAAAAGATCAGTCAATTGCGTTCTGAGAATCTGGAGAGTCTTGTATTCAACGGTTCAAAGACACGTAGCTCTAGTGGATTGGCAGAGGTCAGTCTGACCTTTGAAAACACCCGCAATCTGTTGCCTACAGAGTTCAGTACGGTTACCATTACCCGCCGGTTTTACAAGAGTGGGGAAAGCGAGTATCGACTCAACGATGTTCAATGTCGTTTGAAAGACATTCAGAACCTGTTCATGGATACGGGTATTAGCACCGATAGCTATGCGATCATCGCACTCGACATGGTGGATGACCTGATCAAGGACAAGGACAATAGCCGGCGCAAAATGCTTGAGCAGGCCGCCGGTATTTCCATCTATAAAACACGCAAGAAAGAAGCACGCAGTAAGTTGGATGCGACTGAACAAGATTTAGCCCGTATCGAGGATTTGATTTTTGAGATCAATAACCAACTCAAGGCCCTAGAGAATCAGGCTAAGAAGGCGGAAAAATATCACGAGATCAAAAAAGAGTATCGCGAAACCAGCATTGAGTTGGCCAAAGCTTCATTGGAGGGCTTCAATCTTTCCTATCAGGACTTGACCCAACAGCAGCAGGTGGAATCGGACAGAAAGATTGCCATTGAAGCAGCCATCGGAACCCGGGAAGCGGAGTTGGAGAAAGAAAAATTGCAACTCATAGAGGAGGAGCGTCAGCTCCAACTGTTGCAGCAGACCTACAACGAGAAGATCCAGCAGTTAAGAACCTTAGAGTCTGAAAAAAGTCTTGCGCAACAGCGGCTGGAGCATTTACTTGAAAAACAAGGCAGCCTGAGTGACTTTCTGAAAAATGCGGCAACGCAAATGACCGGTTTGCAGGAGAGTATCGGCTTTTCTCAGCAACAAATTGCGGAGGAGGAGAAAGCATTGGCTGAACTGGAACAGCAATTGAAGACACGTACGGAAGCAGTGGAGCAATTAAAGCAATCTCTTGCCGATAAACGGGGAGCCTGGGAGTTGTCCCGCTCTACGCATCAAGAATTACAGCGTAAACAATTCGAAGCGGAGAAGCAAGTGGCAGTAGCTGATACTTCAATCCAGAGCCTGCAGCGCGCCATCCACCAGATCGAGACAGAGCGGACGCAGCGCCAACAAGATGAGCAGCAACTTACGCAGCAGCACCAGCAAGCGGATAAAGAACTTTCGATCAAAAAAGTAGACCTCGAGCAACTCCAAAAGCATCAGGAAAATACCAAGGAGCAGATCCTTCAAACCCAATCGGTTTTGGAAGGGCTTCGCAACCAATTGGCTGACGAGTCGCGCAAGCTCGATGCAAAAAAGAACGAATACGATCTGTTAAAAAGCATGATCGATTCAATGGAGGGTTATCCGGAGTCTGTAAAATTCTTACATAATAATCCGGCCTGGGATCACCATGCGCCTATTTTGTCGGATGTACTCTATGTGCGCGAGGAATATCGCACTGCATTGGAAAATGTATTAGAACCATTCTTGAGTTATTACGTGGTTGATGATATGGCCACGGGACTGAAAGCCGTACAACTGCTCGATGCCAACCGCAAAGGGAAAGCAAACTTCTTCCTGCTTGACCGACTGGCTGGTCAGGATACAGCATATACCGGACAAGCCCCCATTGCCGGGCTGGTTGCTGCATTGGATGTAGTGGAGGTGGATTCTAAGTATCGCAAACTGGCCGAACAGTTGCTGGGTCAGGTATACATTGCTGAAACAGAGGAGGCGATGGCGCAAGCCACCGCGCCGGTTGTTATCGAAAAATCTGGCAAATACGTGCGTGGTCGCTATTCACTTACCGGTGGAAGCGTAGGGATGATCGAAGGAAAGAAAATCGGCCGGGCTAAAAACCTGGAAAAATTAAGCGAGGAAATCGAGGCCCAAGACCGCGTGGTGGAGGATCTCCGTTCTCGCATGCAGGCCAAGCACAATGAAGTGATCGCGTTCAACGAGGATATGCGCGAAGCAGCCTTGCGGGAAGCAGAGCGTGCCATTCAATCGCTGACCAACGAATCTTTTGCACTGCGCAACAAATTGGAGAACATCCATGCCTTGCAGCAATCCAGTGCCACCCGATTAGAGGAATTGCAAAATCAATTGTTGCAAACACAATCTGGTGTTTCCGATGTGCGCACCCAATTGACCGGTTTTGCTGAAGCACTACAAAAGCATGTGGCTGACCTTCAAGCGGCCGAATTAGCCTTCAAGGAAGAGGAGTCACGCTTCTCTCAGGCGCAAGCTGATTTCAATGAATTCAATCTGTTGATCACTCGTCACCAAAGCAAGATCAATGGATTGAAGCAGGAGCTGGAATTCCGTACCAACCAATTCAATTCCCTCCAAGAGCAGATCCAGCGTAACCAGAGCCATTTGTCCGATACCGACCAATCCCTTTCGGAGATTCGGAACAGTTTGCAGGAAATGGAGTTGCAATTGACCGAGCGCCTGAAGGAAAAAGAGGAATCCGAGCGTCAACTGAATGCTACCGATCAGGCATATTACAAGCACCGCAATGAATTGCAAGAGAAGGAGAGCACCATACGACACCAAATAAAAGAGCGGGAGCAAGTTGAATTTCTGCTGACAGCCATCAAGGATAAACTCAATGATCTCAAGCTGCAGTTAGCGGGTATGAAAGAGCGCTTGGATGTGGAGTTTAAGATTCAACTCGATGATATCCTCGGGCAGGAGCGACAGGGAGAGGTATCCTTGGAGGAGTTGCAAGAAAAAGCGGATCGTCTTCGCAAGCGCCTGGAGAACTTGGGAGAGGTTAATCCCATGGCGGTAGAGGCCTTTCAGGAAATGAAGAAGCGTTACGACTTTATCATTGAGCAGAAAACGGATTTGGTTGATGCGAAGGATAGTTTGTTGAAGACCATCGAGGAGGTAGAGGCAACGGCTAACCAAAAATTCCTCGAAACATTCAACTTGGTGCGGGAGAACTTCCAAAAAGTTTTCAAAACCCTTTTTACGGAGGACGACCAGTGCGATCTTATATTGGAAAATCCGGAAGACTTGGCAGAAACCGGTATCGATGTAGTGGCTAAGCCTAAAGGAAAACGTCCAAGTTCATTAACGCAGCTCAGCGGGGGAGAACGAACACTGACCGCTACAGCGTTGTTGTTCGCCATCTATTTGATCAAGCCTGCTCCTTTCTGTATTCTTGACGAGGTGGATGCGCCGCTAGACGATG
>CAYYXC010000067.1:0-7893 GCA_964475505.1 uncultured Chitinophaga sp. | reverse complement strand
CCTTTGTCGCTTGCCGGGTTGAAAGTGGTTTGTCCGCCCACTCGTTGTTCACTCAAATAGCGGATCCCGATGCGGCTGCTCCAGCCCCATTCTTTTTCGTTTCCGTATTTCCATTTGTTGACGAGCAGGTAGCGGGTGAGTTGCGGGAGGTCGAGGAAATCATCCTCATCGCGATCGATCTTATTGGCAGGTTGTACGGTATGAAAAGCGGTCAGGTTGCTCCATTTGCCTTTTTGGAAAGCATAGTTGGCATTGAAATGTTTTTCCAGGAAATTATTCATGTATGCATTGAGCAGCAGGCGATCGGTTTGGTCAGGGTCTTTTGTTTCAACGTTGATCTGTCCGCTCATGCTCTCGAATCCTTGCAGCACGCTGTTGGCGCCCTTAGCGACGTAAATATTATCAACCAGTGTTCCGGGTACGCTGCTGATTCCGTAGGTATAGGTCAGTCCCTGTATCATTGGAAATCCATCGATCAGCACTTGGTTGTATACACCCGACAATCCGAGGATGCGCAGCTCTTTGGAGTTGGTGATAACATTGGTGGTTTGTGGCTGAACAGTGGTTTGCGTTTCAAAGCAGCCGGCCAGATCGCAGCAGGCCGCTTTGCGGAGTTCGGTTTGGGTGATCTGTTCGGTCTTGATCGCTTTTTGATCGGAGAGGATGATACCCGAAGGTTGTGCTTGCACGATCACGGCTTGCAGTGTTTTCGTTTCTGTAAGCGAGAATAAAACTGTCATCCCTTCAACTACCAAAATCGTGTCGGGTGCATATCCGTTATAAAGCGCGATGAGTTTTTGAGGAAGTGGATTGGATAGGGGAATCTCAAATGCGCCGCTGGGTTCGGTAGTGGTTCCGGTTTTATCTCCCAGCCAAAATACGCTGGCACCGGATAGTGGTTTTTTGCCGCTGCTGAGAACAACTCCTTTGATCCGCTGCGCGTTGAGCGTGACGTAGATCAGTGACCCAATGAGAAGGAGGTATTTTCTCAAGACCTAATTTTATAACTGCTTCACTTTGTAGGGACGCGTGTTTGGGTCCGAACAACCACCGGTATCTTCAATGGCTTGATAGAGTTGTTTTTCTGTGGCGATGGCGGGGTTGTATTTTACTTCGAATGTGGAAGTGGCGCTGGCCTTTCCGGGTTTGCAGTAGATGACACCGCTCAGTTTTTCTACATTGGATGCGATGGATTTCAGGTCGCTTGAGCAAGTCACGCCCTTTACTTTGATGGTAACTGTCTTTAGTGAATCAGCAGGGGTAGGTGCCGGGAGGGATTGGGCCTGCAGATGGAGTTGTGTGCTTAGGAGCAATACGATAAGGGGGAGGATCAACTTCATGGGAGTAGATTGATTTTGTAAAGGTAGATGACCCCGGTTTTTTGGCAAAACCCAGGTGCCATGAACCTTGAACGTACCTGATAATGGCGTGAACCCGCGCATTTAATTCGTACATTTCCTTTTTGGCAATAAATGCCCTCTTGAATGAAACACCTGCTCGCCTTTCTCTTGTTTGCGTTTGCTCAAACCAGCGCTTGGGCGAATGGGCGAAGCGGGGACATCTTGGTATTATCCGATACCGTGCATCAGCCAGCTCTTTTCTCTTTTCGTGCGGCTGAATCCTTCAACCCTAAGCGTTTTTCGGTGATCGCCGGATCTACCGGCCTCGTGCTGGCTGGTTCATATCTATATCTGAAGAAAACCTGGTGGTCGGAGGGGCGTACCAGTTTTCATTTCGATGGGGGCAAGCGTCTCCAAGATATATTTCGGTTTGGCCGGGACTGGAAATATGCAAAGAACTTAGACAAGGTTGGTCATTTCTATGGAGGTGTACTCACGGCCGGATTGTTTTCCAAAGGGTTGCAGTGGTCAGGCATGGAGTCAAAAAAAGAATTCATTTGGGGTGGCATATTCGGAACCATTACGCAGGGATTCATCGAATACAAGGATGGCTACTCACCTCGTTGGGGATTCAGTATTTATGATCTGCTGGCCGGATCAGTGGGTAGTTTTTATCCGTATTTCCAATCGAAGAGTAAATTCTTATCGGCTATTGATGTAAAATTTAGTTACTACAAGCGAAGTGATATTTATGGAAGACTGACGGGCAATCATCATTTCAGTAACGATTACATGAATCAGACCTATTGGCTCACATTTAATCCGCATCGATACCGCCCTCAAACGAAGTGGCCAAAGTGGTTGGGTGTTTCGGTAGGTTTTGGGGTTGACGATCGGTTGAATAATTTTTATTTACGGATGCCCAATGGGGAGAGCGATTTTGGAAAAGGGGGGTATGAATTTTTCATCGCACCCGATTTGGATTTCAGAGCGATCCTTCCGCAAAAAAAAGGATGGCAACGGGCGGCCAAAATCCTCAACTACATCAAAGTGCCGGCACCCAGTTTACGTCTCAGCCACGATTCAAGGTTCTACCTTATTTATTTCTAAACTATCGTTTCGAATGGTTACCTCCTAAATGCAGGTATTATACTGCCTGACAACTTCTCAAATGCAGGCGATTCAGTTGCGTGAATGTCTGGACTCTTCAAACTATCTAACTCTTCAAACGCTCAAACTTTATTAAGCCGCATCCCTCATTCATAAAACAGCAGCGTATTACCGAATCAGCGTGATTGTTCCTTTTTTAATGCGGGTGCTGCCATCTATTAATTCAGCTTTCAGGTAATATACGTAGGTACCGGAGTTTTGCTGCATACCCTTTATGGTGCCGTCCCAACCGCGGCGGATATCGGTGGTGTAGAAGATTCGCTGTCCCCAGCGGTTGTAGATACCGAACTCCAGTTTTTTTACTGTGGTACCGATTACCCGCAACACGTCATTGCGTCCGTCGTTGTTGGGTGTGAATCCCGTGGGTACATATACATCAGTCATCTCGGGCCAGGTTGTACCTCGGGCCGTGCCGGGCCTACTGTTTCTGCAAACAGGAGATTGAGTTGATATGACAAAAAGCGTAACGCTTTGCGACGGGTTTAGTCCCGCAACAACATGTGAAGTACCTGTGCTGCCCGAACTCGGCGTATTATAATTGACGCCATCCACCGAAACGAGATATCCTGTAGCACCGGCTACAGCGTTCCAGGTGTAGGTGATGCTATTGAGGTTGCTGTCGGCAACGCTTACGTTTGGAGAAGGCAGTTGCGTCCAAAAATTGACTTGGATACTGGTATTGCCGCTTTCGCAGCCTGTAGCATTGGAGGCCGTAACGTAGAAGGTACTTGCGGCAGATAGCGGATTGGTCGTGTACGATGTTCCTGCTGCCAATACTGTTCCGCCGGGAGATGCATACCATTGATAGGTGATACCAGCTTGTGGGTTTTGTACTTGCAGGGTAGCGGGTGTAGCGGGACAAATATTTACCGGGCTCGTTGCTGTTGGTGCTGCTGGAGGCGGATCTATATTTACTTGCACCGGACTGCGCGTGGTGCTTACACAACCATTGTTGCTTATGGCTTCCGCATAATAGGTTTGGTTGGCGCTGAGCACGGGTGTAGTATAGGTGGATCCGTTGGCCAATGCGGTTCCTCCGGTGGATGCGCTATACCAAGCATAGGTAAATCCGGTGGTAATGGGTTGCACTTGTAAATTGGCAGGGCTATTTGGACAAATGGTTACCGGTGATACCACACTCGGAGCTGCGGCCGACGGGTATATGCTAACGGTAACGGTTGAACGCGGACTTCTGCAACCTGCGGCAACGGTAGCTTCCACATAATAAGTTGTGTTCGCACTTAATGCAGAGGTGATATATGAGGTGCCGGTGGCCAATTGATTGCCTCCGGTAGCCGCATCGTACCAAGTGTAGGTAGTGCCCGCCTGCGGATTTTGTACTTGCAGGGTGGCGGTATTGCCGGTACAGATTGATACCGCGTTTACAAGTGGTGGTTGTATACTAATCTGTGTGACACTTACCGGCCTGCGGCTATCAAACAAACAATTGCCCGGACCCATTACACTTACATAGAGCGTAGTGTCGTTTGTAAACGGACTGATGGTCACGCTGCTACCCGTAGCCAGGGGAGTGCCTCCGGTAGCGCTTCCGTACCATTGATAAGTCGCACAACTCTGCGGGTTCTGTATGGTTAGCGTAACGTTGTTGCCGGGACAGTCCTGTGCATTCACCAGTTGCGGCAACTGCAGTGAATCGGAAGCGAAAGTAAAATACTGACCATTGGTTAGATTGGCGACCGCATACTTATAGTTGCTGCTGGTCATGGGTATCACCGTGGTCTGGTTATCGGGAAAGGTTGGGTCTGTTGATACCAGCATGTTTTTGACGCAAGGCAATAGCGTATTGTCAAAAGCTACTGTGATATCGCCTACGGATCCGGTGTTTTGCACTTTCCATACTCTAGCCATGCGCGTGATGCGGTTATTCATCATGCAGATGGTCAGCGCAGTATCGGCACCATTATCTCCTGCGAGTAAAAAAGAAAGATCGTTTCCAAAACTGTTGGTATTGGCGGCATTTGTTGTGGGGAATACGCCTCCCGGATAGGTGCCGTTGAATAAAGTAACCAGTGCTGTAGGGTTGATCGATTTGGATTGCTTTTGCGAAAGGGCGGTAGCATCATCTCTACCTATTCCTGTAATATCGTTTGCGTAGCCATTGTTCAGTGTTCTGTCCCACGTGATGATTCCGCTGGTCGCAGTATAGTTATTGTTATTAGCTGCCAGTTGATTGAGGGTAAAACCATACTTCACTGCGAGGTAGGATTCGATCTTATTAATTTGAGCCGTTGTTAAAGTATTCGAATAGATGATCACTTCGGCCAGATCGATTTGGCAGGGAAGATTCAACAGCACTTCGTTCCCCAATACGATTTTGGTTGTCGCAGCTGCAAAATTTCCAGGCCCCGGAATGGATATTATTTTATCGTCGGCACCGTTCAGTCGGTTTACGGAGGTATTTACATTCACATAGGCGGTTGATAAAGTGTGCTTGTTTAAAATTGATGTAACGCCAACATTTTGGCCTGCCGTGGTGGGATTAGCTTTGGGAAAATCAAATCGCAGTCTTCCAGCTGAGTTTTCAAATCCCAAGCGGGCGCTTGTGCCAAGAAGATCTGTCTCCCATTTCAGCCATACCGTGCCTCCTTTTAGATTCAATACTTGGAACACTGTTACATTGCTGTTGCCCACTAAAGAAGTGCCAAGAAAGCTATTGATGCTAGACAGCGAATTATTCGTGCCGTTGAAGCTGAGGTAGGGATTGAAGTTGATGCCGGCCGGAATGAGGGTTGGTCCGCTTTGTAGGTTGGTCGTTCCCGAAAGTGGTTGTACGGTAAAATTGCCTGTAACCCCCGTACCGGAAAACTCTTGCCACTGTGTGACGGTGGTCCCGGAGGTGGTTGTTCCGTTATCGCTTCTCAACCACATTTTATTATTTACGGAAATGCCGCCGGGGGATTGTGCAGCGATGAGTCCAGTCCACAGCAATGAAGCAGCTAGTAATATGTGTTTTCCCTTGTTCAATTAGTTGCCAAACAAGGTAATGACTTTTCTGAAAATTAGGGGCTACCAGCTCATTCTTTCCATTCAATGGCAATGACCACTTCATTCTTTCGTCCGATGAATTCGTATGGCGCATTGTAACCTAGATAGGTTGGGTTGCCGATGGTTTTTATGCCTTTTCGGCTGACTGCTTGTGTAAGTCGGTCTGCGTATTGCTTGATCTTTTGGTCGCTGGCGTATCCGCCAAACTCGATCGCCGCCATGTACACAGCCGGGCTTTCATGCAATTCCACGCGGGCATCTGCGGGGCGTGGTAGTTTATCCATTGAGTATTTGGAAGGCATGACAAAACTCATCGATGATCCTTTTTCGTTGATATCCATGTGCACGGGTGCCGTCATGGCGATTTTGGCGGATGTTTCATTGTTTCCGAATATGTATCCTGCAATTTTTCTAAATCCGCTGTTTCCCAATTCCCGGTACGATTTTGCAGAAGATCGGGTGGTAGCCAAAATCGCCGGCGGGTAGAAGCGGATCTCAAACTCCTTTTCTTTTTTAACGACCCGATATTTTTGTTTTTCAATGTTTGCGCTGGTAAAAGACATCAGCACAGGTATCGCGATGAGTATGATGATGATGATCAGGAAGGATGGCTTCATGGAAGGGAATTTGCACTTATAACAAGGAATTCTACCTTGGGTTTAGGTGGGTTGCTAATTATATCCGGCTCAGAACACCATAAAAAGTTTTAACAGTAAATGCAGCATATTTATCCTATCTTTATATTCTTCATCAGAAGATTGAGATCTCAATCGAATTGTATCACAGATACTTACGGGTTAATTTCACAATTTTTTAATCAAGCGGTCTTCTTAGACAACGGGAAGATTTGAATTTTAAAACATCCCCATTTTAAATGGGATAAATCAATTTAATGAAAAAAGGAATCGTAAAGTTTTTTAATACTGCCAAAGGATTTGGTTTTATTAAAGGCGAAGATGGCAATGAAGTGTTTGTACATGTAACAGGATTGAAGGATGAAATCCAGGAGAACGACAATGTCACTTATGATATGGCAGTCGGTAAGCGAGGCGAAAACGCCATAAATGTTCGTTTACAAAACTAATTGAAGAAAAAGCAGCATTTAAATGCTGCTTTTTTTACCAATAATATGCTTTGATATACTTCGATCTATTCTTGTTTGTTTTATTTAGGACTCAATAAAAATTTTTTTAATGGCAGAATTTTTCAGTAAGCGTGATAGAGAAAAAAAGAAGCAGCAACTCAGAAAGGAAAAAGAAGAGAAAAAACGTGAGCGGAAAGAGCATTCTCGAGATGGGAATTCACTTGCTGATATGATCGCCTACGTGGATGAAAATGGAAACCTTACATCTACGCCTCAGGATCCGTCCAGACGACGCGAGTATAACCTTGAAGATATTCAAATAAGTGCGCCAAAAGCGGAGGATCGCAATTTGGTCGAACAGTTTGAAGAGGGGGTTATTTCCTATTACAATGCTGAGAAGGGATATGGCTTTATACGTGATATAAAATCAAAACAGAGTGTCTTTGTTCACAACAAACAAATTTCTGGTTCCATAAATATTAACGATAAGGTACGTTTTCAGATTGCCAAGGGTTTTAAAGGCCCGGAGGCAATAAATGTTAGTATTGTCAAGAACTGAAATAATACTTAATTGCCCTCAGTGATTTAGCGTTGATTTTAACGAAGTTGTAGCTGATTTGATAGCACTGATCGAAATTGAGAAATAGCTATTTTAATGGAGTCCTAATTTTTCAAAAAAGAGGATGACCCTAAAAAGATCAAGCTACTATCGTCGTGAGAAGCTATATCCCAGTAATGACATCGGAACGTAAGCAAATACAAGGTCGGTAATATTGAAAATTAATGCCTGTGGCAGTTGATAGGCCATAAAGGTGCCAGCGATTAAAAATATGCCTCCGGTACACAAGGCACATGCTAAAGGGCGGGAATTACAGAACCTTGCTGCAATCCATGCGCCAACCAAAGAGCCAATTGCATGTGCCAGGAAAGTAAATATGAAATGCCTGGGTTCGAACAGATGAATAGTTGATTTAAGGCCTTCAATTGTAGTGACATCACTTCCAACAGGAGGAGAAATAATATGTGGGCCAATGGATACCAATGCCATATTGCATATACTGCCACTTATTATGCCGGCCACAACGGCTACAATATTCTTAATTTGAAATCCTGTTCCAGGCATAGCATTTAAATTTTACCATTATTATTTTCTAAAATAACATGTAGTCCCGCCCAGAATCGAACTGGGATCAAAAGTTTAGGAAACTTCTATTCTATCCATTGAACTACGGGACCAACTAAAAGCCCATCCGACAGATGTCAGGTGGGCCCACCCACTTGCGTCAGGCGGGC
>CAYYXC010000066.1:5739-8018 GCA_964475505.1 uncultured Chitinophaga sp. | reverse complement strand
ATCCGCCCCTGGCTAACGGACAAGATGTACAGCTTTGCGTTGGATGCATGGGTTTTTGATCTGAACTATGCGACGGAGCTGCTGACAAAACATTTTCAAACCCATTCATTGAAGGGATTTGGGGTAACGGATTTATCAGCTGCCCAAGTTGCAGCCGGGGCCATTTTGCATTACCTGCGAGAAACCGAACACCCTAATATCCAACACATCCAATCCCTGCAGCGAATCGATCGGGATGATTTTTTATGGATGGACCGCTTCACGATCAGAAACTTGGAATTGTTGGAAGGCTCATTCGGCCAGTCGAATTGCTTGCTCACCGTTCTGGATAAGACCCGCTCCCCCATGGGCGCACGACTCTTGCGTAGGTGGATCCTTTTCCCTTTACGGTCCAAGGAATCCATCGAGGATCGGTTGGATATGACAGAGGCGCTTATACAAGAACCTAATCGGTTGGAGGCGATGCAGCAATCGATCGGACAATGCGGCGACATAGAACGCTTGGCAGGGAAGATCGCTATGCGAAAGGTGAATCCCAGAGACCTGCAACAGTTGGCAAACGGATTGGAATCCGTTCGGAATATTCATCGATCCCTAATCGATTTCAAACCTGTTTGGATACAAAAACGCTTATCGAAACTCAACGACTGCCCTGAACTAATTCAGACCATCCAAAAAACCATTGCCCCGGAAGCACCGGCTGTCGTGAATAAAAGTGGAGTGATTCGGGAGGGAGTGAATCAAACGCTTGACGAACTGCGCTCCATAGCACGCGAAGGAAAATCATATCTCTCGAGACTACAACAACAAGAGGTCGTTCGAACCGGTATCCCCTCCCTCAAAATCGGATTCAACAATGTTTTCGGTTATTACCTGGAAGTAACTCACGCGCACAAGGACAAAGTACCAAGCGATTGGATTCGAAAACAAACGCTGACCAATGCCGAGCGGTATGTCACCCCCGAACTAAAAGAGTATGAGGAAAAGATATTAGGAGCGGAAGAAAAGATCCAGTCATTGGAAGTCAAGATATATGAGGAATTGATCTCCCAGATCCAACCTTTCGTGCCAACCGTTCAACAAACTGCTGCTTGCTTGGCTGAGCTGGATTGTATTTGCTGCTTTGCTGAATGCGCCAATAAAAACAGATACACCCGACCCATTCTGTCCGAGGGCAGCGAGCTCAAGATCGAAGGAGGCAGACATCCAGTCATAGAAAAAGTACTTCCCATCGGAACCGCTTACATAGATAATGATTTGGTGCTGGATAAATCCGAGCAACAACTGATCATTTTAACGGGCCCGAACATGAGCGGTAAATCAGCCTTGCTTCGGCAAACTGCGCTGATAACCTTAATGACACATATGGGCTGTTTTGTTCCAGCAAAACATGCCTCCATTCCGCTGACTGACAAAATATTTACCCGCGTAGGCGCATCCGATAACCTCAGCAGCGGAGAGTCAACCTTCCTGGTGGAAATGAACGATACGGCTTTCATCTTAAATAACCTATACGACCGCAGCCTGATCATTCTTGATGAGATAGGCAGAGGAACAGCCACATATGATGGCATCTCATTGGCCTGGAGCATTGCAGAGTTCATCCATGACCATTCCGGAAAACCCCTGACGCTATTCGCCACCCACTACCACGAACTAAATGAGTTGGAGAACAAGTTGCCTCGCGTGAAAAACTTCCACCTCACCCACCGGGAATCTGAGAACCGAATCTTGTTCCTTCGTAAACTGGCCCGAGGAGGCAGCACCCATAGTTTTGGTATCCATGTTGCCCGCATGGCTGGCATGCCCAATTCATTACTTGACCGAGCCAAGGAAATAATGAAAAATCTGGAAAACAGTCACTTAGGAGGCATAACGGAAGCAAATAAAAAGATACTATCCTCCCTCCCTACGGCTAACCCGGAGCAGTTTCAACTATCCATATTTGATGTACACAGCCAGACTTTTTCGGAGATAAGGGATCTGCTGAACGGGCTGGATCTGGATCGGTTGACGCCGGTGGAAGCCCTGCTTAAACTCCAGGAGATCAAACGGAAAATTGCTGAATAAAGCCCTCTCCAAACCACTGTTGCCCGTTCCCGCAAACTCCCTTATTTTTACGTCAAATTAACTGCTCATGAAATTCATCCGGACAGCCGCCTGGGTTTTAATGGTTACCCTTACCATAACAGCGTGCAAGCGCGACACCGAATTCACCAAGATCACCGAATTCAGAAAGAATGGCATACCTATGACCGGAGCGCTGAATATTCCTCAAA
>CAYYXC010000066.1:0-5729 GCA_964475505.1 uncultured Chitinophaga sp. | reverse complement strand
ACGCGCATTCTGACCTATACCCTGAATTGGTCAGGCTTGTCTGGCTCTGTTTCTAGTGCCGCGATCATGGGACCTGCTCCAGCTGGATTCCCCTCCGCATCCGTACTACAAACATTGAACACCTCAGCAATTACACGCTGTCCTACCATATCAAACACCAGTTGCGGCTCGCTGAGAGGCACATTGCTGGTTGATGGCGTAGTGGTGAATGAAGATGTTCTGTTGTCCGGAGTATACTACATCACACTTCGCACTACTGGCGTTTTTGCTACGATCGGAGAGATCCGCGGTCAGATCAAATTTGATTAAGCTTACAAATAATCCTTATAAAAAATGCCCTCCAGCCGGAGGGCATTTTTATTTAGCCTCAAACCAAACGGGCACATTGCTATCCCAATCGCCTTGGTAATTAATGAATAGCTCTTCTCCGGCTTCTATATCCCTCACCGTCCGGATTCGTATTTGAGCATCGTCCCAATCCATCTCATATTCACAATTACTGGGGGATGCGTGGTTGTACATTGGCACATATCCGAGCGCCATGGCACATTGTTCCCCTTTTTCGCCCCATGTGAATATGTAATCATGTAAAAGAGTTTGGTCAAGCAGTGGCCGATCAGCAGCAGAAAGAACAATTACAGGAGCAATTTCCACGACAGTGTCTTTTAGAATGAACTCCTGGGTGAAAACCCCGCGGCCCCTGCCTGTAGAAGGAGCTAGAAATAAGATCGGTAAGATCATCCTCAAATCTACAGCAAGATGGATGCAAATTCATCTCTACCCTTGGCCCGTTTCCGTAATTTCGCGGGATGTCGGCCGAAGTAAATATGAAAGGCATTCGCGAGGAGTTTCTCCGAATCCGCTCGGAGGGGAATCGGGAGTTGCTACGCGATTTTTTGGACGACAAGAACATCAGTGAAATCGCAGCCTGTGTAGACGAAGAAACCGAACTCGCTACCGAGATCATCGCTGCAATGTCGATGCATCGGGCCGTGAGTGTATTCAAGATCCTGGACCTAAGTCTTCAAAAACAGGTGATTCGGGAACTTCCCCCAAACCTCACAGCAAACCTGTTGAACGAATTACCTGCCGACGACCGTACCGACTTCCTGGAGGAACTCCCGAGTAACGTAGTGCGCGAGTTGATAAAATTGCTGGAGCCGGAAGAGAGAAAGATCACGCTCTCTTTGCTTGGATACCCGGAGAACTCTATTGGGCGACTGATGACCCCCGACTATGTATATGTATATCCACATAACACCATAGAGGAAGTATTTGCCACTATTCGTAAATACGGAAAAGACAGTGAAACGATCAACGTGATCTATGTCATCAACGAAAAAGGAGAATTGATCGATGACATTCGCATCCGTGACATCATACTAAACGAACCGAATAAAAAAGTCGCGGAGTTGATCGATGGCCGTTTCATCGCCCTTACACCGGAAGACGATCAGGAAACTGCCAGTGAAGTATTTAAAATGAATAACCGCGTGGCCCTGCCGGTTATCAGTCGAAGCAATAAATTACTGGGCATCGTCACCATCGATGATATTCTGTGGGTGGCACAAGAGGAGTTTACAGAGGACATGCAGAAAATGGGAGGTACAGAGGCCCTAGACGAACCCTATTTGGATGTTCCTCTTTTCAAACTTTACAAAAAACGCATCGTTTGGTTGCTTATCCTCTTTATAGGAGAGACGATGACTATTGCCGCCATGTCGGGCTTTCAAAATACCCTGGAACATGTGCTGGTGCTATCTACATTCATCCCCCTGATCATTTCCAGCGGAGGCAATAGTGGCTCTCAAGCTGCCACCCTCATTATACAGGCCATGGCATTGGGAGAGATCACGGTGAAAGACTGGTGGTCAATAGCCCGTAGGGAAATACTATCCGGATTGATCATGGGCCTCACTCTTGGCTGCATCGGATATCTTATTGTGATCGGCGGACATGAATTCTTTGGATTGTTCGGTGAGCATTTCAGACAGGTAGGACTTGCCATTGGACTCACACTAGTGGGCGTAGTACTATGGGGCACACTCATGGGATCTATGCTACCGCTTCTGCTAAAACGCCTGGGGGCAGACCCTGCTACCTCTTCCACCCCATTCATCGCCACGCTGGTGGATGTTACAGGTCTCTTGATCTATTTTGGTACGGCTTACTGGCTCTTGAGAGGAATTCTACTTTGACCCCAACCAATTGGAGAAACTGCGAGCTTGTTTCAGGAATGTTTCCAATTCCTTCTCTTGAGAGAGAATGAATGTATTTTCTGAAAATTTACCAATGACCTTATCCATCTCCGCTTGTGTATCATACAGCATTTTTCGGAAAGCCTGTTGATGATCTTTGGCCCTGGATTGTCGTATCATTTCCATCATCCAGATTCTGGTCTCAATGGCCTCTTCGAGCCAACTGCGTGTGATAGACTTGGTCCAACCACTTGGCTTTATTCCTTGCACTTTCCAAGCGGACGCAAGGGCATGCGCAACTTTTAATGTTGGATATTGGCTGGCCTGCGCATCATAGAAACCATGTACGGCGGGCCAGTCTTTCACTTTACCCTGGCGAATGCCTTTGATTAGTTTTTGCAAAGAGGACTCCGGAATCAACTGACCGCTTATGTTACGCCACGGCTCCACCGATGCATTTTTAAACCTTTCCCGCAACAACTGAAAATTCTTTGCCGGCTTAGCCAACCAGGACTGTATCAACTGTTCTACCGCGTGATAGCGAATAAGACGGTGAAAAAGATCATATGCTTGTGAAGCTTTTGTAAGTACTACTTCCCGATGGCTATTTTCTACTCCTGCAAGTGTAATGGAAAGTTCTTGTACCAGTTGGGGTTTGGTTGTCAATAACCACCGACCCAAAATAGTATCCGGCTCAGCAGGCTTGGCTTTAGGATGTTTGGCTCGATAGGATTCCCCAACGGCCTCCTCTATTCTCTCAATAGCATGCAGCAGTTCCAAGATAGTATCAGGAGCCAAGTACTCGTATTCAATCAAACGCTTGGAACCTATTCGTTTGTCGCGCTGCTTGTACTTGAGTACGTTTCTGGAAAGCGCATACAAGTTGTGAAAGAACCAATAACCGGGCATCAGGATCAGCCGATCGTTAGCGAGATCGTTTGAAACCAGGGTGAAAGGAAAATCAATATCCAACTCTGCTGAATAATCTCCTTTAGCCAGTAAGGTATAAGAGGCAAAACGGGAATTGTGTTTTAGACTCACACAGAGTCCGGGCCAAAATCCGCGACCGGCAACCAATTCACCATCAGCTGAACGAGAATTATGATTGGATCCGATGGTAGCGCCAGCGGCTAAATTGCTCTGCCCCAGTAAAACGGATGCACACAAAAATGAGTTGTTGTGATGCTGCTCGTGACCGGGATAGATCAATGAATTCAATACTTCACAGCAGGAAATGGTTGAGTTCTCTCCCAGATAGGAGTTGATCAACCGCGCACCGTATTTCAGTTGTGCATGTGCGCCCATGATGAATCTAACCGCCTTGACTCCGTAAAAAGCTCTACAACCCGGCCCCATGATTCCATTAACCAACTCACTACCCTCCCCTACCTGCACGGGCGCATCTGCGGTGGAATCAATGGTAAGATTTTTTAGCTTGTTGGCGCCTTTGATATAGGCATCACTACCCACCCATACATCTTTAATGATGTGACAATTCTTGATCACACTTCGCTCACCCACTTTACCGTAATACCCCCTACGCACATCGAACAGATCGTCGGTGAATTGGCGAAGTCGATTCATCAGCAACTCATCATCGCGATACTTCGACCAAATCCATGCATCACCTGTCTCCATCCCTTTGAATGGAAGCACTGACCGTCCGCCATTCTCATTGGCAAGCTCCATCCATATTCGTACGCTTTCAGGCTCACCCACTTTAAGTACTCCATTTCCGAATTTGGCATGATCGGTAGTTGCCATTTCATGTATGTTCACCAACATGGCTTCGTCTCCAATGATGTAATGACTCATGAAACGCACATTCTCTACAACTACATTGTCTCCGAAATCACAACTAATGATGGTGCTATTATAAATGCCCACCGGCAGCCTGAGGTTATTAAATTCATGGTAGTAAGGTTCAAGTCTGCCGATTCGGATCATGCCAAAAAAACTCGTACGCTTAATCAGCCGGGCATGAAAAGGATCTATGACCTGGATATTTTTCCAATCATCTGCACTGTTATCATTTTTCTCCAATATCCTGATCTCCGCAGAGGTAAGCGACCGATACCCATCTTGGCGCCGGTGCTGGCGATTTCGGAGATAGTACTCATCCTTCCCCTTTGGTAAATAGGATGGATCTACAAATCCAAATCCCAACGACTCTACCGAACGACGCTTGATGATGTTCATGGCAATTATTCTACTGTAACGGACTTAGCCAGGTTTCGAGGTTTGTCAACATCCAGTCCTTTTGCCACTCCAATATAATAGGCCAATAGTTGAAGCGGAATCACACTCAATATCGGAGCAATGACCTCGTCGCAAGCCGGGATCTCAATGGATGCCTCTGCCAACCTCTTGGCCCAGCTATCGTCTTCCGTGATCACTGCGATGACCCGCCCTTGTCGGGCGTTGATCTCCTGCATGTTGCTCACCACTTTTTCGTGATAAGCATCACGGGTAGCCACAAACACTACCGGTAATTGATCGTCCACCAATGCAATGGGACCATGCTTCATCTCCGCTGCCGGATAGCCTTCAGCATGAATGTAAGAGATCTCCTTCAATTTCAAGGCGCCTTCCAAGGCCACCGGAAAATTGTATCCTCTTCCCAAATAAAGAAAATCACGGGCTGATTCGTATCGAAGGGCTATTTCGCGAATCGATTCGCTTCGATCCAAAATAGACTGAGCCTTTTCCGGTACGGCCGCCAACTCTGATAGCAATGCTTTTTTACGTGCATCCGTCAGGGTCCCTCTCCAATATCCAAGTTGAATGGCCATCAAACTCAACACGGTCAATTGAGCGGTAAATGCTTTTGTGGAAGCCACCCCGATCTCTGGTCCCGCATGCGTGTAGCAACCGGCATGACTGATGCGAGCGATAGAAGAACCCACCACGTTCACAACACCTAAGATGATTGCCCCTTGTTCTTTCGCGCGCTCAATGGCTACCAGCGTATCGGCTGTTTCCCCACTTTGAGAAATGGCAATGATCACATCGCCCGGATGTATTACCGGATTTCTATACCGGAACTCAGAAGCATATTCTACTTCAACATTGATGCGTGCCAGTTCTTCAAAAATATATTCCGCCACTAGTCCGGCATGCCAACTGGTCCCACAGGCAACGATCACAATTCGATTGGCGGCGATCAATTCTTCTTTGTAGGACTCCAGTCCGCTCAAGGTAATGGCTGATGCATCCACATCCATTCGACCACGCAGTGAATCGTAGATGGTCTGTGGTTGCTCGAAGATCTCTTTCAACATGAAATGATCGAAACCACCTTTCTCAATGGCGGCCAATTCCAGATCAAGTTGCTGTACATAGGGGGTTAAAACCTCGTTACCCAGATTTTTCAGTATCAACTCATCCGGCCGAACAATGGCCAACTCATAATCATTTACATAAACAACTTGTTTGGTATACTCCAGCATGGGAGAAGCATCGGAGCCAAGAAAATGCTCGTGCTGACCAACGCCGATCACCAGCGGACTTCCCTTCCTCGCAGCAATGATA
>CAYYXC010000065.1:0-8129 GCA_964475505.1 uncultured Chitinophaga sp. | reverse complement strand
GATATCCGCTGGCGCTTTGCTAAAGGATTTGATGTATTCGCAAGTGGATCTATGAATACGGAGACTGGAAACAACTGGAGCTATTATCCTATCGGTTACCAGACAATCACCCCTTCTCCCTCTGTGAACAATGGTAACTATGCCATGGGTACTTCCACCAACAAATTCTTGAACGGAAACATCCAGTTGAACTATTCCGGTTCTAAGGGTGATTTTGAATATGGTGGTTCAGTTAAATACATCTACGAGGAGTATAATGGAGAGTCTTTCTCTGCTTCCGGATATAACCTGACTGTTCCTTTGAAGGAATTGGCGGTTACAGATCCTGCTACTCGTTCCATCAACTCTGATTGGAACAAGACCATCAACATGGGTTATTTCGTGAATGCCCGTTTGGGATGGAAGAATAAGTTGTTCGTTGACGCCTTGGGTCGTATTGACCAAAGCAGCCGCTTCGGAGCAAGTGCTGAATCAGCTTTCTTCCCCCGTGTGAGTGCAGCTTACCGCATCACTGAAGACTTCAAGTTGGGTCCGGTGAACGAACTGAAATTCCGCGCCGCTTTTGGTCGCGCCGGTTCCGTTCCGCCTTACAATGCAAAGAACAGCCAAACCGCTGTATCAGGTACCAATGTTAGCTTGATCCAATTGGCCAACCCTGGCCTCTCTCGTTCATACACAGACGAGGTGGAGATTGGTTTCGATGGACAGGCTTTCAACAAGCTGAATTTCAACTTGACTTATGCCTTTGCTAATAGCCAGAAGGATTTCATCCAAACACCTCCTATCCAGCAGGTGAATGGTACCGCTCTCATCTGGCGTAACCTCGGCGCAGTTCAATCTCGCTCCATCGAGGCTGAGTTGAATTCGAATATCATGAACACCAAGAAAGTTCGCTGGAATTCCGGTCTGACCTTCACCTTGGTTCGTAGCAAGATCACTGATCTCGGTGGTATTCCTGAGTTCACTCATGACGGTTTGTTCCGCAAAGCAGAAGGTCTTTCTGCCTATGCTTTCTGGGGCTTCAAAGTATTGCGTAACCTCAGCGAACTCCAAGTTGATAAGACTACTGGCTTCGTAACCAACGTACCGGGTAACCTTAAGCCTGCCGACTTCGTGGTTAACTCCAAAGGTTTCGTAGTGGAGAAAGCTAAGATGGGTACAGCTGCTGAGCGTCCTGTATTCTTCACGGATGCAGCTACTGGTAACACTGCTTTCTTGCAGCGTGGCGAGCCCGATTTCCAAATCGGTTTGCCTCAAACCTTCAGCTTCTTCGACAACAAGTTGAGCTTGTTCTTCTTGGTTGACTGGAAGCAGGGTGGTTACAAGTACAACTCAACCATTCAGTACCTCACTTTCGACAACCGTACGAAGTTGTTCGAAGATTATATGACCAGTGGTCTCCCGCTGCAGTTCATCCAGAGCATTTACAACGGAAACAACATCACCAATTTCTGGCTTGAGAAGAATTCTTTCGTAGCCATCCGCGAGTTGTCTCTTGCGTACAACCTCTCTGGCAGCAAACTCGGTGCGGTTGGTAAAGTGGTTAAGAATGCTCGTGTGGCGCTTATCGGACGTAACCTGTTCTACTTCACGAAGTATTCAGGTGTGAATCCGGAAGGCTATTTCGAGTACTATCCTTACCCTGTATATCGCACATTTAGCGGAAAACTCACCATCAACCTCTAAAATCAAGAGCAATGAATAAGTTAATAACCTTCCTCGCGCTGAGCACCCTGATGCTCGCGTCGTGTAAGCGGGATCTCCAGTTCGACGATCCCAACCGTCTCACCTACGAAGAGTACCTGAAAGTTCCAGGTGCTGCCGTTAAAGTAGGTTCCGGTGCGGCGATCGGTACCATGAACACTGTGATGAACGGTGAATTTGGTGTTCAACTGCTTTGTATGGCCGATCAGATCACCACCACTAACCGTTATAACGAGTTTTGGGATTTTGCCCAGGAGCCCCGTTTGGCATTGAATAACGCTGATACTTATGGCGGATACGGCGCCATCAGCAGTTATTGGGCTGGATTTGCCCAGGCAAACCTTGATGCCAACGCGATTCTCCTGCAGGTTCGTGCCGGACAGCCCATCAAGGATGCCAATGGTGTTGACCGTACTTCTGATTCCAAGATTGCTGCTTATTTTTCCAAGGGTGTCGCCAATGGATATTTGGGTGCGCTCTATGATCGTGGAATCATTGTGAATGGTGCATCTGCTGATGTTCCAACGTTTACCGATTATCCCAACTCTTACAAAGAGATGGTCGAGAATGGTGTGAAGTATTTGGATTCTGCCATCGCTGCTGCCAATGCTGCTACCACTTTCAATTTTGATTTCATTCCTGGTCTTACCATCAACAAAACACAATTCATTGCCTGGTGTAATGGTTTTGCTGCCCGTGTGATGGCCAGCGTACCTCGCGACAATGCTGAGGCTTTGGCCCTGGGTGCTGCTTGGTGGAACAAGGTTTATGATTATGCGAACGCCGCTCCTTCTACAGACCTGATCTACACGTATGCCAATGAGAGCGTATATCCTGGTACATTGGATTGGGCAATCTATCTGCTAACTGATGGAGCCGGTTATTTGCCTGTTGACATCAAAGTGCCTCACTTGGTAGACCGTACCGGTACCTACCCCAATTACTATCCTGCTTCTCCGGCTGTGTTGAATCCCGTTCAAACTGATGATGCACGTTTCAACTTATATTTCTTCTACACACCCAACTTCGGTTTCCTTCGTCCTGATCGGAACCGCGGCTTGTTCACTAACTATGGCCGTGCCCGTTGGGACAATGTCTACAATTTCCTCGCTATTCCCGGTGCCGTATCACCTTTCTGGCAGGCAGAAGAAACAACCCTGTTGAAGGCTGAAGCGAAACTGATGGCCGGAGATGCCGCTGCTGCTGCAGCACTGCTCAACAGTCCGTCTTACAGCCGTAAGGCTTTGGGTAACCTCCCCAACGTAGCGGCCAATGCCGATGCGGTGAAGAAAGCACTTCACTGGGAGTATGCTGTATGTATCGATGCAGCAAGCGGACCGCTTCCTCCTTTTGCTTTCATGCGTCGTAACAATTTGCTGATCGGTGGAACAGCTACTGAGTTGCCTGTGCCCCTGCAGCAAATGAAAGTGGTCGGCGGAAACGCTTACACCTTTGGTGGAAAGGCCAATGCCGGAGCTAAGCAAGGCAAGTTCAATGAAGTTACCACTGCAGCCAACGTTGGTTGGAAGCTTTCTCAATAATCGAACTATGCGATATAATCTTATCGCCAACAGGCAGCCGATCATCGGCTGCCTGTTTTTATTTGTAGTGATTTTTGCCTGCGCAGAAGGAACTTCCAAGAAGCAATTGGCAAGGTTGGAATCAAACGCTGTATTAATTGAATATGCGGGCAATCAACGGTTGGAGCAGGGGGATTTTATCTCTATCAATGGTCATTCGTTTTATCACGACTCCCTTTACCTGTTTCGTCGAAAAAGTACTGATACAGTCTATCTTCCCACACAACGGTATGTTGCTGATCAGCCGCCCGGTGGTCGACCTGTCTATTCAACCTCTAATGCGCTGGCAAGTTTGATGCAACTGGCGGATGCCTTGTGGCAGATGACCGATACCACTCAATTTAAGATTGATGGTTCACGTATTCCGGCCGGACAACTCCGCATCTATACCAAGGGCAAGAAGCCGGTTGAGGTCATTACCTCAAGTGCGTATCCTTTGCGAGTGAGTGCTTTGAAAGATTAAATTAAAGCTTAATCTCCTCCTGATTCTTGTCGAAAAATCGGTATTCGGTCAAATGAGAGGCTGTATTCGCCTTGGCATGGATGCGCATGCCGAACTTGCGTTTCCATTGAGCTACTTTGGTGCTCCATGGCCATCCTTTGGTCAGATAGGCATGTACAATCGGATGTACTACCAGTTCCAGCTGTTTATGCTGATGGGTGCTCAGATAGAGTAAATTCTTTTCAATGGCATCTTCCAGTAAAAGGGCTGATCCAATTTTTCCGGTGCCCTGACAAGTGGGACAATTCTCTTGAGTGTTGATGTTCACTTCCGGACGCATGCGCTGACGCGTGATCTGCATGATGCCAAACTTGGAGATGGGAAGTACGGCATGTTTGGCCCGGTCCGTTTTCATGATCTCTTCCATCCGATCGGCCAGCTTGCGCTTATTCTCCGGAAGCTTCATATCAATGAAGTCAACCACGATAATACCACCTAAATCACGCAAGCGAAGTTGACGAGCAATTTCCTCCGCTGCCTCCAGGTTGGTCTCCAATGCATTTTGCTCCTGGTTGTTGCCAACGCTCTTGTATCCGCTGTTTACATCGATCACATGCAAGGCTTCGGTATGCTCGATGATCAAATAGGCTCCGCTGTTGAGGTTGACTGTCTTTCCGAAAGAAGATTTTACTTGTTTGGTTACGCCATATGTATCAAATATCGGCGCAGAAGCCTGATGCAGGGAAACGATATCCGCTTTTTCCGGCGCGATGCGTTGTATGTATGCTTTGGTATCGGCATGCAATGTTTTATCATCCAATACGATGCGATTGAAACTTTCATTAAGCAGGTCACGCAGTATGCTCGTGGTCTTCGTCTGCTCGCTTAGAATTTTTGCAGGTGCAACGGCCCCTCGAAGATTTTGCTGAATGTTCTTCCAAGTATCAACCAGCATCGAGAGGTCTTCTTGTAATTCCGTTGTACTCTTACCTTCTGCAGCCGTGCGCACAATGACGCCGAAATTCTTTGGCTTGATCGCCTCTACTATTTTTTGCAACCGTTTCCTTTCCTCTCCCGAGTGGATCTTACGAGAAACCGCTACCACATTGTTGAACGGGGTTACCACTACAAATCTTCCAGGTAAGGAGATTTCACAACTGAGTCGAGGTCCCTTAGCCGCAATCGGCTCTTTCAGGATCTGCACGAGGATATTGGGCTTTCCGCTCAACACCTCGTTGATCTTACCGGTTTTTATGATCTCCGGTTCAAAGGTGAATTTGGCATAGTCTAACCCAGGCTCCGTCTTATCCTCCATGGATCGCTGAGTGAATTTGAGCAGGGAGCGGGCGTAGGGACTGAGGTCGGTGTAATGCAGGAAGGCATCCTTTTCAAACCCCACGTCTACAAATGCAGCGTTGAGGCCGGGTATTAGTTTTTTGACCTTGCCCAAATACAGATCACCCACAGCAAAGCGTGCGTCGTTTCGCTCATGGTGGAGCTCCACTAGCCGTTTGTCTTCCAGCAAGGCAATTTCAACACCTTCAACTGAAGAGTGAATGATTAATTCTTTGTTCATGTCGTTCGCGAACGAATCAACATGCCAACTGGCGGGGATGGTACGATTCAATCGGGGGATTGCCTGGGTACATATCCCAAGCAGGACCTTAGTCCGTAAATACAGGATCGCATGAACGAACCATCAGGGTAAAAGCAGACAGGCCCCATGGGCAAGTCCGTCAGAAGAACCTTATTTGTTCCTCTTCTTGTGACGGTTCTTTCTCAGTCTTTTTTTACGCTTGTGGGTTGCGATTTTGTGACGCTTCCTTTTCTTTCCGCAAGGCATACTTCAATTCGTTTATAAAAATTTTAAAATCGGTTCGTTAGTTCGATAAGGACCGGATCCTCTCCTCCAGGGCTTTCTTTAATTCGCCTAGTTCAGTTTGCTCCAGGCATTTTTTGTAAAGCTCCATTGCTTCTTTTTTGTCGCCCGCTTGTTCCCTGACTTCAGCAAGTAACAACAAGGCGTCCAGCGTAGTCGGCTTGATGCGCAAGACAGTACGCAGCCGTTCTTCTGCTTTTTGGGTCTGGTTGGATAACAGGGAGGCTTTAGCGAGGGTCATCTGACCAAATACAAAAGCACTGTCCCGGTCCACCACCTCTTTGATCTGTCTGATACCGATCATCGGGGCAGGGGATATGCCTCCAAAAAGATAGCAAGCACCCAGACCTACACGGGCTGAGTCGTTTTTGGGATTGAGGATCAAAGAGCGTTCGAACAAATCCTTCGCTTGCAGGGCTTTCCATCGGCGAAGGTTTTCATCCTCTTCCTGCTGGAGGTTGTCCAACAGCAAGTGGGCGGCGAAGGTCAGGTTTTTTTCTGAATTTTCCAATCGAAAAGCCTCCGATTCATACCAGATATATGGCTCAAACAAACGCACTTCATCTCGCCAGAAATGGGCCAAATCGTGGTAAGCAGCCATCCGCTGGGATATATTATTGGTGTCGGCCGGTACGCGGGCCTCTAATTTTTCAATTTGCTGTGCTTGGGCAGGGGTCAATCCAGCCTTGGACATGACCAAAATAGTGTCGGTAGAGTAACCGGTGACCATCGGGGCCTCACCAGCGGCAGTTGCCTGATTCTCAGGGGTTGGCTTATCGGGTTTGGCAATGGGTACTAAAAAATAGATGCCTGCAACCAATCCCAAGGCTATCGCCACTACAATTCCCGGTGTAAGCTTTGTTTTCATGGGGCACAAAGTTACCGGAAGCAAAAAGGTCCACCAATAAAAAAGCCCCCAGCGGGGGCGTATTGGCAAGCAATAGTTTGAAGATCAATCCGCATCTTCACCCGGACCAGCATCGGGTTTGGGCTCCTTTAATTTTTTCACCTCCGCGATGAACTCCTTGGCTGGCTTGAATGCGGGGATATAATGCTCAGGGATGTGTACCGCAGTGTTTTTCTTGATGTTACGTCCGATTTTGGCGGCGCGTTTTTTGGTAATGAAACTGCCGAATCCACGGATGTAAATATTCTCTCCACCTGAAAGGGTGTCCTTCACTTCTTTGAACATTGTTTCCAGCGTAACCAATACATCCACTTTAGGGATGCCCGTTTTGTCAGCAATTTGGTTTACCAGGTCTGCTTTTCTCATGATTGCAAGGTTTGGTAGCTCTAACATAGGTAAAATATTTTGATTGTCAAGCGAATAGGATAATATTTTTGTCAAAGTACTGTTGGTTTTCCATTTCCCGCCCAAAGACCATTTGCTGATTTAAAGTGATGAAAAACAATCAGTTAGACCAAAAATGTCGTTTGTTTAGCCGCAAACTGATGAAATGGCACCTGGAGTCTAACAACCGTAACATGCCCTGGAAGGGTGAAAAAGACCCCTATAAAATATGGTTGAGCGAAATCATACTGCAGCAAACCCGGGTTGAACAGGGCTGGGCCTATTACGAGCGATTTCTAAAGCAATTCCCCACTATCCAAGCCTTGGCAAAGGCCAGCGATCAGGCGGTACTCAAATGTTGGGAAGGGTTGGGATATTATTCTCGTTGTCGAAACCTCATTCATACCGCCCGTTTTATTGCGTTTGAATGCGGAGGTGTTTTCCCATCTCGCTATGAAGAGATTTTAAAACTAAAAGGAGTGGGGCCCTATACGGCAGCGGCGATCGCTTCTTTCGCTTTCAACCAGCCTTATGCGGTAGTGGATGGCAATGTATACAGGGTGCTGGCCCGTTATCATGGAATAGATAAACCCGTTGATCGTCCGGAAGGAAAAATATTTTTTCAAGCACTGGCACAAAATTCCCTCGATGCTTCGCAGCCCGGATCCTATAACCAGGCGTTGATGGACTTTGGCGCAACCGTTTGCAAACCACAATCACCCCTTTGTAAATCTTGTCCGCTCAATCGCACCTGTGTCGCTTACCAAAAAGATGAGGTTACCGCGTTGCCGGTAAAATCTCCTGCAAAGCCCAAAAAAAGCAGGTGGTTCTATTACCTGGTACCTGAGTGGAGAGGAAAGATCCCCTTGCGGATGAGGGAAAAGGGCGATGTGTGGGAGGGATTGTGGGAGCCGCCGTTGATCGAATCCGATCAGCCGCTGCGCTTCCCCACTTTATATAAGCGGATCCAAGCATCATTACCTGGTACTTGGCCGGCAAGCCAGGAGGCATTTGTTGCGTTTAACACCAAGCAAGTATTGTCGCATCAGGAGATTCATGGTCAATTTCTTCGATGTAAGCTAGACCAAAAACCCGCCTGGGGTTCTAATTTTCAATGGGTCGATCGAATCCAAAAAAAACCGCTTCCCTGTCCGCGGATGATTCAAGTCTATTGGCGCAAAACCCAATAGACAGATAAGCGAAAACAGATATTTTTGTAGTGCCCCTCGGTTC
>CAYYXC010000064.1:0-8210 GCA_964475505.1 uncultured Chitinophaga sp. | reverse complement strand
TATGCCATTGACAATAGGCGCTCTTCTTTTTGGGTGACATCGCTTGCCAGCAGTTGAACGAATTTTCGGAGTGCTTGCGGATGATTGTTGATCAATTCCATGAAGTCTTCACGGGGAATCACAGCCAGCTCTGTATCTTCCATTGCCTCGGCATTTCTTTTATATACAGAATTCTCCAGAATCGATACATGTCCTAAAAAATCACCCGGACGATATAATTCGGTGACCAACTCTTTGCCATAGTCGTTCGATTTATAGGCTTTTACTTTTCCTTTGATCACGTAGTAGAGTCGGTTGGGATGATTTCCTTCTGAGTAGATAATTTGTTTCTTTTTGTACTTATTTACGACCCTTCCTTCTGTCAATGATTGGAATAATGCGGTTTCACTCAGGGTGTCATGTGGGGTATTATTTTTTTCTATTTGTGCCTGTAAGTCTTTCTTGGTAAGCTCCATTTTATTGATCCTGGATTGTATTGCACTTAATAACTCAGTTCCTGAGAACGGTTTGGTCAGATAGTCATCTGCCCCCATATCCATGGCTTTTCTGATTTCCTCCTTTTCATCTTTTGCAGTTAAAAAAATGAATGGAGTGTGAGCTAAACCTGGATTCTTTTGAATGGCTTGTATGACGCCATACCCGTCTAGTTCTGGCATCATGATGTCACAAATGATTAAATCCGGTTGGAACTGGATGGCTTGCTCTAGTCCCGCTTTCCCGTTTTCAGCGGTTTGTGTTCGATACTGGGCCAATTCCAGTATCTCTACGATGTTCGACCTGATTTCGGGATTGTCCTCGATGATCAAAACCTTTTTCATAGTTAAGGTGTTGGTTTTTAAGGGTTATTGAAAATGTTGATCCGTTATTGATTTGACTACTGACTTGTATGCTGCCACCTAGTTGTTTGATCAGCCGGTCGACGGTTGATAATCCAAGCCCATTTCCCGGTATGCCATCCGTGTTGGAGGCTCTGTATTTAGCCTCAAAAAGCTTATTTATTTCATGATCAGGGATGCCTATGCCCTCATCGCTGATGTCAATCTGCATGCGCTCACCCATATTCCAGGCCCTCACCCATATTTGCGTTTGTTCAGGGGAATATTTACTTGCGTTCGAAAGCAGATTGTCTATTATGTGTTGTATGGCATTCGGATCTGTATCAATTCGGTTTTTCCCTTGATGCCAGAAATGAATCTGCTGCCCGTTTTTAAGCAGAGGTGCTAGCTGTTCTATTCGATCTTGAATCAGGGAGAAGATTCGGACCCGTTCGATTTTGCGTAGGGTAGGAGGTTGATGCCAGGTCTGCCAGTCCTGCATACCGATTTTCATTTCGTGCACGGATCGTTCGATCTTCTTTAGGTGCCTCATTCGTTTTTCACCATCCTTTTCACCGTTATAACGAATGCACAGCCAGGTAGATGATTCGATCGTACTGAGGGGCGTTTTCCAATCGTGTAACCAAGCGGCAAAATCAATATAAGATTCTGCTGCTTTCGTTTTTGCAAATTGAACTCGGTTTCGCCAAAGTTGTCTTTTTGCCCACTCAGTTGATAAATTCCGTATTAATAGGACGAATTGATCTTTTTCTTTTTTATTGCGCTCATTTGATAGTAACCTTACTTCGACCGGAACTAAGCCTTGTTTTAATTCATTGGGTTTTATCCAGATTCGTATGTTCTTTCCCTCTTCCTTAATCCAGTCATCCCACTTATTTGCATATCTGACATACTGGCTTTCGTTTTTTGTAAGCCATTTTAATAAATTAATCTTTTCCGATGCCATGTGGGAAAGAGAATATCCTGCCCAGCTACGATGACTGGCTGAAAGCAATATGCCTTCTTTTGAAACAAGCAGCGTGCAGTATTCAACCCCTAAAATGGTCTTGATCTGTGTCAGATTTGTGGTGGGCAACGAAAATAGATTTACACTCGTTTGATTTCGAAAGACATAGGTATGTGCGTAGTCATTTCTGAGTATGACGTATCTGCTACGTGTAAATTTTCTTTCTTGAATGATATTCATTCGTGTTCCTGTTTCAATGTCTGATTTGCTATAGACGTGAACCGTTCAAGAACCTTTCATTCAACTTCGTACAACATTTCAACATTGTTTTAAATGAAATGTTTTCACATGTTTAATTTCAACTGCTTCAAATAATTGTCATTTTGATGTTGCTTTTGATCTCATTTGCGATTTCATTCGGAAGACAATTGCATATTTGTGTTATTTCCTGGGGACTCACATGATTTGCTAGTAATTTCCATACAGCAAAAATCATTTTCCTCGCCTGTTGATCGTTTCCGAAATCATACGCTGCCATTTGCTTATCTACTTTTCTTATTTCATCCAGATATTCTTCCATGCCGTGCATACGCTCCTTTTGTTCATTGATCTTCCATCCGTCCACATAGATCCCTTTCCATATCATTGGCAGTTGGGAGATTAAATGAAATGATTCCTGAGTGCTAATCTTAGCTCTTAGTGCATGAAGAACTACCCGAATGATGCGTTGCGCTTTCTCCTCTGGAATGGATAGGTCTGCTGCGACCTCTCGGACCCATTCCCAGGATTTTTCAACATAGCCTTCGAATCGAGCGGTTGATTTCATTTTTCTTTTTTTGCAGGTAGGGCAGGAGTGACTTCAAAACTTACTTTGGCATTGATTCGGTATTCCGTCAACTTATTATTCTTGACTACCGCACTATGATCTTGAATGTAGATGGAGCGAATATTTTTTACCGTCCTGCTTGCCTCAGTGATTGCTTGCGCAGCGGCATCCTCCCAACTTTTTCCTGAGCTTGACATGAGCTCTAATACTTTAATGACTGACATTTTTAAATAATTTTTACCAAAGTATTGGAAATGTTCACTTTCAATAAATGATCTAGGTCATTTTTAAAACTGATCATTATTTCATCTTAATTTTTGATGTGGCATAATTGCAATAAAAAATATCTATACCTTTTGAAATCACATTAATATGCCCAACTCATCAATATCAGCAACGATGATCTTTATGTTTTGCTTGATAATTTGTTTAATTGTTTGGATTGATAGATTATACGAAATTTCATTTCTTGGAATGATCAATCCTTTTGCCCGATTGCAATTCATTGTATCGCTGATCAACATTTCGTTTTTTGCTTTTTGAACCTGATTCTTTTTTTTGCCAATAATATCACTAGCCCATTGATCTATGCACGCCTTGTCGTAATTCTTTTTTTGCAACTGTCCCCACCAACGCTGGACGCTTTCATTATCCATTTTCCAATACTCGCTTATCGAAAAGTAGTTTGATAGTAGCCAGCAATCCAGCTCCATGATTCCATTACTATGACTTCTGATCAAAATTGGCCCTGGATCATTTCTGTAGATCCTTATTAGGGCTGCGATGAAATATCTAATTAAATCATATCTAGGTCTTTTATCCAGTTGGTAATCCATGCTCAGTATTGGGTTGCCGGATCGCACCTCATACATACTCACCTGTTTAAAGTCTATTTCAATGATCCGTATGGTTGGGTTTGTGTGGATTTTCTTTAAGGCTAAATGCCATCCAATTGGTAAATCTGCAATTCCATAATCTTCTACGTGGTTGCTTATGGCTATGATTTCCTCGCTTTCATTTTCCTTGATCAAGATCAATGCATAGGTTGGGTAGCCAGGTACAAATTGCTTTAGTTTTTTTCGCCATCTCTGCATGCTGGCTCTAGTAGCCCCTCTATTCTGATTCGAAAATGCATGGCAGGTTTGCTCCCATTTATCCAGTGTATCTACAAAGTCCATCGATTGCCAGTTGTGTGGCATCCATGCAATCCAGTTTTCATTTAAGTCGACTGGCCTTTTTAATCTAAGTGTTTTTCTTTTCGCCGGTACGGCATAGGGTTGTGGCATCATAATGCCAACATAGCGGACTCAATACCCGCTAACGAAAACCCGAATCATCTTGAATGATGATCTTGGTTTAGATCTATTATTTATGAAAAATATAATTGAACCGAATAGATCCCGTACTAGAATTACTACTCAATAACTTCTCTTCTATCAGCAAGCCACTGTTATCGTATCGGTAATTCCAGGATAAATAGCTAAATTCATTCCCTCCGGTAAGTTGTCTTTTTTCGATCAATTGACCTTTCTCATATTCAAATAGATATAAGGGAATTAGACGTTTCCATTTTTCGTGATACCGGACAATGTCGGACAATTGTCCACTTTCATTATAGTAATAATAATAAAAGCCCATCTCCTTACCTCTTTTAAAGCTTCTTTCCTCCACTACACGATTGAGCGAGTCAGCGGTAAAGCGAATCTCTATCGAGTCCGCCTTGCTATCACTTGATTCAACTATTTTCCACATGGATTTTGGGATGCCGTTTGAATCGTACACCCATTGGTGTATCTCTTTTTCACTGAAGCCTAGCAAACTGTCGGTGAATTCATTCCGGATTACCTTAATTGATCCATTTTCATTCCGCTCATAAATAGATGCATTTCGTTGTTCGGGTTGATTCTCCGTTTGGTTTGATATGCGTCCATTTTTATCGAAACAGATGGTGATTATTGATTCTTTCTCATCTTCTAGCCGATATTGCATGAGGGTGTCAGCGGAGCGATTGATCAGAGTCCACTGTTGCCATTTTTGCTCTACCTCTCCATTGGCACGAATTGGGATCTCAGTGATTTTCTTCACTTGCTGTGCTTTGTAAATGGTTTGTCTTTGCTCTACTAACTGAGTAGACAGTAGGTCGTTATAATAAAATTGAGCTATAGCAGCCCCTGATACTACGATTTTCAGTAGCGTAAAAAAGAAAAGACGCTTTTGATATAGTGCCATCTATCAAATTTACCCATTCGTCTCTATTTTTGAGCAAATGCAATCAGCTAACCCATCCGATGCGGCTCTGACCGCTTTTGCCCGGCTTCTTCAGATCATGGATGAATTGAGAGAGCAGTGTCCGTGGGATAAGAAGCAGACCATCGACAGTCTTCGTTCCCTCACATTAGAAGAGACTTATGAGTTGGCCGATGCCATCACCAACCGTAATTGGTCTGAAATAAAAGAGGAGTTGGGTGATTTGATTCTGCACATCGTTTTTTATAGCCGGATTGCCTCCGAAGAGCAAGTTTTTACTATTCGCGATGTACTTGAGGGGATTAGCAACAAGCTCGTCAAGCGTCATCCCCATATTTATGGCGATGTAAAAGTGGAGAATGAGGAAGACGTAAAACGGAACTGGGAAAGGATCAAGCTCTCGGAGGGAAAAAAATCGGTCTTATCCGGTGTGCCCGCATCGCTTCCGGCCCTCGTTAAGGCGGTACGGTTACAAGAAAAGGCACGCCAAGTTGGATTTGATTGGGATAATGCCGATCAAGTACTGGAAAAAGTAAGGGAAGAGGAGCAGGAACTGAATGATGCCATCCGTAGCGGCCAGCCGAAGGAAGTGGAGGCGGAATTCGGAGATCTTTTATTTGCTTGGATCAACTATGCCCGTTTTATAGGGGTGGATCCCGAATCGGCTTTAAGTAGAACCAACCAGAAATTTATTCGCAGATTTCAAGCCCTGGAAGTGCTCGCGATCGATCGGGGATTGGATCTTCATTCCATGGATTTGGCTGCGCTTGATGAACTATGGAACGAAGTCAAGCGTACAGAGTAATTCTCTTGAACATCCCCCGCTGTTCCCGTACCTTTGCACGGCCTAAAAGGGCCTCTTATTCATGAAGCATATCCGGAATTTTTGCATCATTGCCCACATCGATCACGGTAAGTCGACCCTGGCAGATCGTCTGCTCCAATCGACCAATACCATCACCGAGCGGGAGATGATGGATCAAGTGCTGGATGATATGGATTTGGAACGTGAAAAGGGGATTACCATCAAAAGCCACGCCATCCAGATCAATTATCGTTATAAAGATGGCTCCGATTATACCCTCAACTTAATTGACACCCCCGGACACGTAGATTTTAGCTACGAGGTCAGTCGCGCCCTGGCAGCCTGTGAAGGATGTCTGTTGTTGGTAGATGCTACACAGGGTATTCAGGCGCAGACAATCAGTAATTTATACTTGGCAATTGATAATGATTTGGAGATCATACCCGTGATCAACAAGATCGATATGGATGGAGCCATGGTGGAGGAAGTGGAGGATCAGATCGTGGATCTGATCGGTTGTAAAAGGGAGGATATCCTGCATGCCAGCGCTCGTACCGGTTTGGGGGTCGACAAGATCTTAGAGGCCATTGTGGAGCGAATTCCGGCGCCAGAGGGATCACCTGAGTCGCCCCTGCAGGCTCTGATTTTCGATTCGGTTTTCAATTCTTTCCGCGGAATCATTGTTTACTACCGAATCCTGAATGGATCCATTCGTAAAGGAGATAAGGTAAAATTTGTGAGTACGGGTCAAGAATACGAGGCCACGGAGATCGGGATATTAAAACTCAAACTCACGGAGAAAGAGGCGGTGCATGCCGGAGATGTGGGCTATATCATCACCGGTATTAAAAATGCCAAGGAAGTAAAAGTAGGAGATACCATTACGCTCGCCAGCAATCCCCACCCCGAGATGATCAAGGGATTTGAGGAGGTCAAGCCCATGGTATTTGCCGGTATTTTCCCGGTCAATACAGATGAGTTTGAGGAGTTGAGGGATTGTATGGACAAACTTCAACTCAACGACGCCTCCCTGACCTTTGAGTTGGAAACCTCTCAAGCACTGGGATTTGGTTTTCGTTGTGGTTTCCTGGGCATGCTCCACATGGAGATCATTCAGGAGCGTTTGGAGCGCGAGTTCAATCAAACGGTGATCACCACCGTCCCCAACGTTAGTTTTATTGCTTACACGACCAAAGGGGAGAAGGTGATCGTAAACAACCCGACCGAATTTCCCGACCCTGTCAAAACAGAACGCATCGAGGAGCCTTTCATCAAAGCACAGATCATCAGCAAGCCCGAATATATAGGTAACATTATGACGCTTTGTTTGGGTAAACGGGGAATTCTGATCAACCAAAGCTACCTCACGCAGACCCGGGTGGAGTTGATTTTTGAGATGCCACTGACGGAGATCGTGTTTGATTTTTATGATAAGCTAAAATCCCAAACGCGCGGATATGCATCCTTCGATTACCATCCCATCGGTTATCGAGACAGTGACATCTGTAAGATGGATATCCTGCTCAATGCCGACAAGGTTGACGCCTTGTCTGCGCTGATCCACCGAAGCCGGGCACAGGATTTTGGTCGCAAGCTCTGTGAGAAATTAAAAGAGCTGCTTCCTCGTCAACAATTCCAAATTGCCATCCAGGCCGCCATTGGGGCTAAGATCGTAGCCCGCGAAAACATTTCAGCGTTAAGAAAAGACGTGACCGCCAAGTGTTACGGCGGCGACATCAGCCGTAAACGCAAATTATTGGAGAAACAAAAGGAGGGAAAGAAGCGGATGCGTCAGATCGGAAATGTGGAAGTACCGCAGGAGGCATTCTTGGCGGTATTGAAACTGGATGAGTAATCCATTGACCTGGCCGTCTACCTATTTCAGGACCTTGTTCATCGCTTGCACCAGGAAAGGGTTTTTCCAGATAAATAGTTGCATCAACACATAACTTAAAACGGAGCAACATCCGCCTACCATCAATTCCAGTACTAAGTTCCATTCATAGTTCGATGTAAACCACCAAATAGGTATAAATGTCAGGCAGCTGAGTATGGTTTGAGTCAGCCTGTTTACTTTTAAACGCGGCTTGATCATTACCAGGAACGCGATCATGAAGCCAAATTCTATTATCAGGGAGTTGATTGCTGCTCCTCTTGCTCCAAACCGTGGGATAAGCAACAAGTTGAGCGCAAGACTTACCAATAAGCCCAATACGACTATGGTTGCTAATTTACCTCGCTTGCCATGCTGTTTTCCAGATAGACCGTAATTGATCAACAGGTTTGAGGTACTTATAAATAGTGGAATGCCCGCCATCCATCGCATCAGTGCTGCAGATTCCTTGAACGCATCCCCGGCGAAAATTATTACGATGGTATCTGCATACACAAAATACAGAAAACAAATGGGTATGGATAAGTACATGATCCATTCAATGGAGCGGTTGAGTGTGTCCTTTGCCGCCTGTTTCTTGTCCAACGAAAACTGGCTGGCAAATTGGGAGGACATTACCATATTTAAGCCCAGTGTTAGTATCAGGCTGAGCAGAA
>CAYYXC010000063.1:3868-8402 GCA_964475505.1 uncultured Chitinophaga sp. | reverse complement strand
AGAGCCTTGCGCAGAAACAGACTTGGAAGTTTGTTTCTGAACTTCATGACCAGCTGTCATGTAAAAACTATGACCTTTTACACTGAAATTATAATTGAAATAATTTTGCCATACAGTTCTCAGAATATTCTGATTTGCGTTATAAGCAATTCCGGCAGAGCTGTAACCGTCGCCGTGACGAGGATCCCAACTTGAAAAGCTATAGTCGTTGAACCAGTCTGCAGAAAGTACGGTGCGGAACTTGAGTCGCTTCGTGAATGATAGTTCTGCAAATGCATTGTTTAAGATGCGCAATTTATCGGAGGTAAACTTATTCTGGGTAAGTGTAAATGCTACGTTGGTAAAACCGTCATTCACGCCAATGGTATTAGGCCCAATTGGGATGGAGTTTGCATTCGGAAAGTTAATATTGAATCCACCAGGACCATTGACGTTGTAGGGGTTTACATTCGGTAAAAGTCGGAGCGCAGAAGCAATAGCACCACTTAAGGAATTTGAGCCATTGTTCTGATCGCCATCGTCTTGCCGGCTTACGGAAAGATTGTTGCCAAGCTTCAAGAAACTGTTTACCTCGTGCTCAATGTTAGTGCGAATGCGGAAAGTTTTATTGTAATTACTAATAATCACACCTTGTTGTTTGCTGTAATTTGCGGAGAAGAAAAAGCTAGTTTTAGCGTTCCCGCCTTGATAACTAAGATTGTGATTTTGAACCAATGCATTATTGATAAGGGCGATAGATTGCCAGTCGGTATTTACACCCCCTGGGTTAACACCAGCAATAGGTGCTTGACCTCTGTTTGCCCTTTTCTCATTTGAAATTGTCACAAATTCATCGGCAGTAAGTAGATCAAAACGTCTAAGCGTATTACTAAATCCGATGCTCATATCGTATGTCACTTTTGCTCTTCCTTTGCTCCCCTTTTTGGTTGTGATCATCACAACTCCGGCAGCTGCACGGGAACCAAAAATGGCAGTGGCAGATCCATCTTTTAAAACCTCAATGCTTTCGATGTCAGCGGGATTGATATCACCAAGTGCATTTGAGTTGGTACTTGCGGCCAGGTTTCCTGTGATCACAGGCACTCCGTCTACAACGAACAACGGACCAGTTGACTGATTAATTGAGTTTACGCCGCGAATAAATATTCGCGCCGGCTGGTTTACCAGACCACTGGAGTTGGTTACTTGTACACCCGTAGCACGACCAGCCAGTTGCTTGTCCACCGAAGGCGTAATCAGGTTTGCAAACTCTTTTGCATCGATCTTGGAGGCTGATCCAGTAAACGCTTTTTTCTGCTGAGTACCGTATCCGACCACAACCACTTCCTCCATCGTTTTTTCTTCGCTCTGGAGAGAAGCATTGATTACGCTTTGGTTGCCAATAGTGAACTCTTGCGCGATCATGTCGACCGAGGAGATCACTAGCACCTGCGCATTGGTGGGCAGGGTCAGGCTATAGGTTCCATCGGCTTTGGTCGTGGTTCCTGTGGTTGTTCCTTTCACCACCACAGATGCGTTGGCAACCGGGTTGCCTTTCTCATCAGTCACCTTACCGGTAAGGGTTCGCTGGGCTAGTGCAGGTGCCACGGCAAACACAACTCCCAATAGGAGCAGATACAGTTTTCTCATGTGCATGTTAGTTTTAGTAGATAATTCGAAATTCCCGTTAAATACGGGCCATTAAAATTAGTCAGGAATGAGGGAAAAACGGCTAAAAAAAGGCGATTTTTTGAGAGGGAAAAAGCCTTTTCAGCCCCCTGTTCCGATTTTCTCCGTTTCGCTGCATCAAAATGCAAAAAAATGCCCCCCGGGCTCCGCTTTATTTTTCGTCATTACGATCCAGACTAATCAAGATCGCAGGCAGTAAGACCAGGTTGGTAAAAGTAGCCGTTACCAGGGTGAGCGAGGTTAACCAGCCCAGGGCCAATGTTCCACCGAACTCACTGAGGCAGAACACAATAAATCCTGCAATCAGTACCATCGAGGTGTATAAAATACTGATACCTGTGTGGTGTATAGTTTCGATAACTGTCTTCAAACGGTCGCCACCCTGATTGGGTAATTCCTGCTTGTAATTCACCAAAAACCGGATCGTCACGTCAATCGCAATCCCCAGTGCCACACTAAAAATCAGTACCGTGGATGGTTTGAGCGGTACCCCCACCCAACCCATAACACCGGCCGTCATCAGCAAGGGAATCAGGTTCGGGATCAGGGAGGCGATCAGGATCCGAACCGAGCGGAATAGATACAACATGCAGGCGGCGATCAGTAAGAAAGCCCAAAAGATACTTTCCTTTAATCCGTTGATAATGAATCTACTACCTTCTAAAAAGGTCACACTCGTGCCGGTCAATTCAATGTTATGTGTCCGCTTTCCCCAATTGCTGTCGCCCGATCTCTCGGCCCGGGTAGCAGCGTCTGCCTTCAGGGCCATGAGGCTATCCCTATTGAAGAGCTCCTCGGCCCGGTACTGAATGCTATCCAGCAAGCCCGGTAACCGCTTGCTCCCAATATCGGCCATGTTCACACTGATCCTGGCTTGTGAACGGGTGCTGTCCATGAAACTTCCCACCAATTTGGCCAGGGAGGATTTGCCGGTGGCGGAGTCGCCCCGAAAATTCAAATACTGCATCAGTGCCGGCAAATCATAAGATGAAGGCAGCGCATAACTACCAGGATCACCCTCAAAAAATGCTTGTCGGGCAAATTTCAATCCCTCCGCTATGCTCAGGGGGCGGGCAATGCTGGGAATGGATTGCAAATACTGCGCGAGCGAATCGATGTTCTCGAGGTTTCGGAAATTTCTGGTCACCCCTTGTTTCTTTCTTGTGTCCACTACGATTTCCAAGGGCATCACGCCTTTGAAGTTGTTTTCAAAAAATTTCAGGTCGGTGTAGATCTTGGATGTTTTCGGTAGATCATCCACAATGAAACCCTCGCTGCGCAGCCGAAGAATTCCAAGGATGGAGAACAGAACTAAAACGGATGTGGTTCCATAAATCAACCGACGATGGTTGAGCGACCAATATTCCAGTCGATCCAACCAACGATTCATGCGCGGGTTCTCCAGGTAACGCGTATGCCTTGGTTTGGGTGCGGGCAGAAAACTCAATACGGCAGGAATGAATACAAGTGAAATGAAAAACAGCAATAAGATATTGGTGCCGGCTACCAAACCAAATTCTTTCAGCAAGGCACTTTCCGTGAGCGCAAACACGGCAAATCCGATCGCAGCAGTGATGTTGCAGAACAGCGTGACGATCCCCATCTTCTCTACCATGGCCACCAGGGCATCCGATCGGTTGCCTGTTTCCTTGTAGGCCACATGGTATTTGTTGAGGAAATAGATGCAATTCGGAATGCCAATCACCACTACCAGCGGGGGAATCAGCGCCGTGAGCAAACTTATTTTATAGCCCAGTAAATGCAGAAAACCTACACTCCAGATCACTCCGATGCCCACTACAATCAACGAGATCAACATAGCACTGATCGATCGGAAAAAAAGCAACAAGATCAAAGCGGACAATACAATCGAAGCGATCAGAAATAATTTCATTTCCTGCTGTATCATCACCGCAACCTGTGTGCGAATCAGCGGTAATCCACTCAGACGCATCTCAATTCCATGCATGCGTCCAAAAGACTCCACACGTGTTACGATATCTGTGATCACCTGCTCTCTTTCCTTGGTGGCCATCAATTCTTTGTTGATGCGCAGTCCGGCCAGATAGGCATTTGTCTCGGGATTGTACAGTAGTCCCTGATAGAAAGGAAATGCCTGAAACGCCTGCTTCAGACTGTCCATCTCAACTGAATTCCTCACGCGTTCAGGGAAAAGAGGTGCAGCATTCAATCGCTCTGCTGCCGAATCGCGGTAAAGGCCAACGGCGCTGGGCACCGACAAAACATCTTCCACTCCGCGGATCTTTTTTAAGTCGCGGCAGAGGGCGGCATAGTCATTGAATACCGTATCTATAAAAAATCGATCTGTTTGCACACCAACGACCAACAAATTGCCATCCTCACCAAATTTTTCCTTGAAGGCCTGGTAGCTTTTGTATTTGGGATTGTCTGTGGGAATGGCCCGGGTGAACTCGTAACTCAATTGGACCTTGCTGGCTTCATAGCCCATCCATGCCGTGAGCGCGGCGAGCAGCAATAACAAAGCGATTCGATAACGAAGAATGAATTTTCCCAGCCGATGCCACATGCTTTTAAATTGAGGCACAAAGAAACGAAAAGCGCACCGCGTAACGTAAGAATTCCATTTACTTTTGATTCATGCGCTCGATCGGCTGGTTTGTACTGGTGTGTATGCACACTGCATTGGTGGCGCAACCCATTGGTTCCTGGCGCGAACATTTGCCCTACAACAGCGCCGTCGATCTGGCCAACGCAACCGATCGAATCTTTGTAGCCACCCCTTACAGTATTTATTCTGTTGATAAAAAAGATGGTGCCATTCACCGTTTCAGCAAAGTTGATGGCCTCTCCGAAACCGGCGTACAAGCCATTCACTTCGAACCTT
>CAYYXC010000063.1:1925-3858 GCA_964475505.1 uncultured Chitinophaga sp. | reverse complement strand
ACAGTTACTCATTGCTTACACGAATAGCAACCTGGATCTGCTAAGTCCCGATGATCGGTTCAATATACCTGACCTCCGCCGAGCAACCGGTGTGGGAGACAAGACCGTTCACGCTATCAATTATCTGAATGGGCGGTATTATTTATCGACCGGACTCGGTCTGGTGCAGATAGATCCAGTACGTAAAATCATACTTGATACCTGGCGGTTGGGACAAGGCGGACAATCTATAGCGGTTAGACAATTTGCATTTGATGCCAACCATTTTTATGTTGCTACCGATGAGGGATTGAAATCGATCGCCCGCAACACAACCAATCCGGCCAATGCCAATAACTGGCAGCTCCTGAGTGGGAACACTGGGTTGCCGGTTGGTGCCTGTACTTTCACTACTGTCTTTGGTACGGAACCCATTGCCGTAGTGCGGGATACTGTTTACAAGCGTGTGGGTAATCAATGGACGATCTTCCATGCATCCGATTGGCCATTGATCAGTGCGCGTATTTCCGAGGGAAAACTCTTGCTTTGTCAACGCAAGCAAAATGGTCAAAGCCGCGTGCTCATACTTCAATCCGATGGCTCTACTCATCGGATCATCAGTCAACTCGCAGCCATTTCCTATCCCAAGCAAGCGTTGCTGATCAACGGCGACGCTTGGGTGGCTGATCTCTACGAAGGACTGTCAAGGATTCCGGTAAGTGGATCTTATCAAACTTTTCCGATCGATGGTCCGCAGGGATTGGCATCGGGACAATTGCTCACATCCAACGGCAACTTTTTTGCTACTGCCGGATCGGTAAACGCTGCCTGGAATTACCAATACAATGGCGATGGCTTGTATGCATTTCGAGCAGGTAAATGGACAAACTATAATCGATATGAATTTCTCTTGATGGATTCCGTGCTGGATTTGATCACGTTGACAATCGATAAACGCGATGGATCCATTTGGACCGGTTCCTTTGGAGGAGGTCTCGTTAACATCAAGGGAAATCAGATCCGAATTTTTAAGCAAGGCTTGCTAGGAGCGACCATTGGTGATCTGAACAGTTATCGGGTAGCCGGACTGGCCTTTGACAAACAACAAAACTTATGGGTCTCCAATTATGGATCTGATCGTCCACTCGTGGTTCGCACTCGTGATAGCAGCTGGCATCGATTCATTCCGCCATTTGCGCTTCCGGAAAATGCCATGGCCCAAATCTGTTTTGATGCAATCGGATATGCATGGATCGTTGTGCCCAAAGGAGGTGGTTTGTTGTTGTACGATCCGGGCAACTCTGTGTCTAATCCGGCCGATGATCGTTGGCGGCTATTCAAAATGGGTTCAGGCAATGGAAACCTACCAAGCAATGAGGTGAATGGTATTGCTGTTGATCGAAAAGGCCTGGTGTGGGTTGCTACCGATAATGGTATCGCTGTCATTGATTGTTTGGAGGATGCGTTCCCCTCTGTTACTTGTGAAGCGTATCGTCCCGTCGTTAAAAACGGAGCGCTTGCGGGATTTCTTTTCAACGGACTGGTAGTACGTCAAATTGCAGTGGATGGCGCCAATCGAAAATGGGTAGCGACTGCGCGCGGTGTATTTCTAATTGATGCCAATGGGGAGAAACTGATCCAGCATTTTACTGCGGAGAATAGTCCCCTCCTCAGCAACGAGGTGTGGCAAGTAGCCGTAGATGGAAAATTCGGTGAAGTGTATTTTGCAACAGACAAAGGCATTTGTTCGTATCGCGCGGATGCAACGGCTGCGGAAGAGTCGGATTACGATTTATTGGTTTATCCCAACCCGGTTCCGCCCGGTTTTACCGGCACCATTGCGATCCGTGGTTTGTCCGATCAATCGCTGGTCAAGATCACCGAGCTCGACGGCCGTTTGGTATATCAAACAAAAGCGTTGGGGGGACAAGCCACCTGGAATGGCACGGATTAT
>CAYYXC010000063.1:0-1915 GCA_964475505.1 uncultured Chitinophaga sp. | reverse complement strand
TGGTTCCTATCTTGTATTGGTAATGGATCCTGGTGGAAAATCGCAACGCACTGGACGCATATTTTTCATTGAGTAAGATGGCAACACCGCTGCATAAAACAAAAGGATTGGTGCTGCGCACCGTGAAATACGGTGATAGCAGTTTGATCGTGTCGGTATTCACGGAGTTGTTCGGTTTGCAATCCTACATCATAAGCGGGGTTCGGAAGTCCTCCAAGAAAGGAAGTAGTCAGGCAAACTTATTACAGCCTGGCGCTTTGTTGGATCTGGTGGTATATCATCAGTCCTCCAAATCGCTCCATCGGATCAAAGATTTTCAATGGAGTTATTGGTACAAGGAATTATTCAGTTCGGTACCTAAAAACAGTATTAGTCTGTTTATGGTTGAGTTGTTGCATCGTTGTTTGAAGCAACCCGAGCCAAATCCGGATCTTTTTCATTTTGTAGAGGACTGTCTAATGGAGCTCGATGCCAGTTCGGATACTGTGGCAGCCAACATGCCTTTGTTCTTTGCGGTGCATCTTTCTTTTTTCTTCGGATTTCGGCTGATGGATGAGCGCGAATCAACCACTGCTTGGCTCGATTTACGAGAGGGAAGATTTGTGCCAGAGCAACCACTTCACACCGATCATCTGGCGCCGGAGGATGCTTCGGTGATTTTACAGCTCTTGCGGGTGATGCATCCAAATGAACTGCTTGAATTGCGGTTGAATCGTTCGGTACGTCGCCGGCTCTTGCAATCTATGGAACTTTATTATCAATTACATCAACCTGATTTTGGAAGTTTACGCAGCTTGCCCGTCTTGCGTTCGGTGTTAGAGTAGTCGCTTGCTGCTTCCCCAATCGTCGGATAGCTGTACAACACCGGGTTGTTTCCCTTTTTCAAAAGCGCCTAATTGATTCTCCCAGCGCAGAGCCGATGCACCGGATGCAGTGGCCCAATGTAAAATGGTTTCGTGCGCGATAGACGGAAAATGTTGACGAATGGCTTGCATTTCTTTGGCGATGCTCAGTTGCCAGTTGCTGCTGTAACTGTCGGTACCCAACACGATCTGACAGCCGTGTTTCATCAGTTGCTCGATCGGAGGGACTTTGTTTTCAATGTAAAGATTGGCATTGATGCAAATACACCAGATCAATTTCAATCCGTTTTGCTTGGCATGTTCTTCTGCCCAAATGATGTCTGCTTCGGGCGTGCTGGTATTGTGTACCAAAAAGATGGTTTGGCCCTTTGTGAAATGAGGCAGCACGGAGCGAAGCGCAGTTTTTCCGGTGATGGGGAAGGGCGACTCGTTAATACCAAAAATCTTGAATAGCCGCAGGTATTCGCTTTCACCGGTGCGATAAAGATCATCTTCCGCAGGATGCTCTTGGTTGTGCATGGAAATCACTTCACCCGCTGTGGCCTCATTGATCAGGGCAAAGGTTTTTGGGGAGATGGAGTAGGGGGCGTGCGGTACGATGGCGGTGCGGTGCCCGATCATGGATGTATGCAGTGTTTGTTCCAGTGTATTTGCTACTTGTTGGAAATGCGCTACCGATTCATCTGCTTTCTCATCGGTGAAACTCAGCACTTCCGTAAAATTTTGCCATCGGATGCGGCTCTTGCTTTTGATGGCGGCTGTATCGGCGGTGTTGCCGATGTCGCCTACGGCAACGATACCATTGCCATCCATTTCTGCTTCGGCTAATTGAATTTTTTCCTGGATGATGTCTGGATCGAATCCTCTTTTGGTGACGACGGAACATAGAAATTCAATGAGTCCGGTATGCGGGGGAATGACATCTTTGAGATGACTCAGTTCGAGGTGGCAATGCGCGTTGATGAGTCCGGGTACCAGTGTACCGTTGAGTATTTCCACTTCATTTCCGGCGGCATCAGTAGGCACCAGGTCGACGATGGTTCCGCTGGTAT
>CAYYXC010000062.1:0-8451 GCA_964475505.1 uncultured Chitinophaga sp. | reverse complement strand
TCTTTTTGTAAGATGCGTTTGGATGGATCGGATGCATGTTCCTGTTCCAACTTCAAAATGGTTGGCTGTTCAAGAAAGGTAAAAAGCCGTATCCATTTGCGGGCGTCCTCATCACTGGCATTTAACCAGAATTGATAGAATTGATAGGGCGAGGTTTTATCTGGAGATAACCAAATGTTCCCGGACTCTGTTTTGCCGAATTTTCCGCCGTCGGCTTTGGTCACCAGCGGAGTTGTAAAGACATAGGCTTGTCCTCCACATTTACGGCGGATCAATTCCGTACCAGTGGTCATATTCCCCCATTGATCGCTCCCGCCCATCTGCAGTTTACACTGCTTGTGCTGGTACAACCAATAAAAATCATAGCCCTGCATAAGTTGATAAGCGAATTCCGTGTAGCTGATGCCGGTTTCTCCTTCAATGCGCTTTTTCACACTGTCCTTCGCCATCATATAGTTCACTGTGATGTGCTTACCTGTATCGCGTAGGAATTCGATGAATCCGATCCCTTTGAACCAGTCATAGTTGTTTACCAGTTCGGCGGCATTGGGTTTATTGGGGGTGAAATCAAGGAATTTTTCAAGTTGTGCTCGTACCCCTTGGATGTTTCGAGCGAGGATTTCTTCGTCGAGTAGATTTCTTTCTTCGCTTTTACCGCTGGGATCACCCACCATACCGGTGGCTCCCCCGATCAATGCGATGGGTTTGTGGCCGGCCCGTTGCAGGTGGACCAATAGCAATATTGGAACCAGGCTACCTATGTGAAGGCTATCGGCGGTGGGGTCAAATCCGATATAGCCGGTGGTCATCTCCCGGTTTAATAATTCCTCCGTCCCAGGCATAATATCTTGAATCATGCCTCTCCAACGTAATTCTTCGAGCAGTTTCATGCGGTTAATACGATGATTTACAGATTTCTAGATCGTGCTCTGTTTGATTGCTGTCAAAAGTAAGTTAGTTTGCTGATAGAGGCCATGGTGGGCTTTTGTAATGGGTTTTCTGTATATTTTCGGATACTCTTCTTATTCCCACCGAGGTTTCTTGTTCGTTGTAAACCAATTACATGAGCGCAAAAAAAATCCGCTTCCTACTCTTCCTGCTTTTTCCGGTGATCACTGGGAGCGGACAATTTCGCAAGTATTCAAATGAGTTTCTAAATATTGGAGCCGGTGCGCGAGGTTTAGCGATGGGAGGGGCTCAGGTGGCCTCTGTTACCGACGGAACCGCGGGTTATTGGAATCCCGCTGGCTTGGCTGGCATAGAGCAGGACCCTCAGATCAACCTGATGCACGCATCGTATTTCGCGGGTATTGGCAAATATGACTATGCCAGCTTTGCTTTACCGGCTGCCGACAAAAAACGCACATTGGCGGTCACGGCGCTTCGCTTTGCGGTTGATGACATCATGAACACGCTTTTTCTGGTGGAGCCGGATGGGTCCCTCAATTACAACAATATTCAATCTTTCTCTTCTGCCGATTATGCGTTCTTGGTGTCTTATGCGCAGGAATTACGTACTCGCGATGAGGAGAAAAAACTTCGGTTTGGAGTAAGTGCCAAAGTGATACATCGCAGTGTGGGCAAGTTTGCCAAGGCTTGGGGATTTGGCGCAGATATGGGACTTCAATATCAAAGTAAAAAATGGCAATGGGGAATTGCTGCGCGGGATGTTACCACTACATTCAACACATGGTCTTTCCGCTTCACGGACCGGGAGAAGGAGATCTTGTATCTCACCAATAATGAGATTCCCGTTAAGTCTGCCGAACTCACGGCTCCTCGATTGGTATTGGGAGTTGGTCATCGTTTTTATTTTGGAGAGCGAACACATTTGCTGGCAGAGTTGAATGCGGATTTAACTTTTGACGGACAGCGCAATACGGTTCTAAGCGCCGATCCTGTTAGTGCAGATCCTAAGTTGGGTTTGGAGCTGAATGTGAAGGATCAGTTTTTTTTACGTGCGGGGGTCAATAATTTTCAACGGGCACTGGCCGATGGTGACACCTTGAATCAAAAACGTGTTTGGATTTTTCAGCCGGGTGCAGGGGTAGGCTTTCGTCTGCAACAGGTGGCAATTGACTACGCGTTTATCAACCTTGCAAATCAGTCTAACCCCTTGTTTACACATGTATTCTCCTTCCGCCTGGACTTGAGACCGGGTAAGAATAAACGCCCATTAGATTAATCAATTTACTGATCCATGAAACGCATTTTTTTATTTGTAGGGCTCTTATGGGTGGGTTTTTCACAGGCACAGACGTTCAATAATGAATGGATTGATTATGGTAAGACCTATTATAAATTTTTTGTCGGGTCTAATGGTTTGTATCGTATTCCGCAATCGGTTCTGGCAGGTTTGGGTATAGGTAACACACCCTCGGAGCATTTTCAATTGTGGCGCAATGGGGAGCAAGTCCCCTTATATACCTCGGTTGCAAGCGGACCCTTAGGCACATCTGATTTCATTGAATTTTGGGGATTGATGAATGATGGTCGTCCTGACCGTGATCTCTACCGGGTGGCTGATCATCAATTGAATGATATGTGGAGTTTGGAGACCGATACGGCAGCATACTTTTTGACAGTCAATCCGGCGGGGAACAACCTTCGATTGGTACCTACCCCCAACACACTGATAAGTGGTGCAACGCCGGAGCCTTTTTTCTATCATAAAGCGGGTATCTATTACCGCCAGCGGATCAATCCAGGTTATGCAGCCGTAGTGGGCTCGGCCGTTTACTCATCCAATTACGACCCGGGGGAGGGCTGGACCTCCAACGACATTGGTTTCAATGGAAACAGGACCGAAAATCTGACTGGATTATTTCCATTCACCGGTGCAGGTGCAAACGCCCCTACGTTACGGGTTCATGCCTTGGGAAATGCTCAAAATCCACGCCGTATATCAATCAGCGTAAATGGTGTGCAGTATGATGATGTTGCCATGGATTATTTTGGCTACGTAAAACGAAACCTCACGCTTCCTATTACGGCCGTTTCTACTGGTTCCGCTTCCATTGTAGTACGAAACTTATCAACGACTAATCCCGATCGAATCGCGCTGGCGCAAATGGAGTTAACCTATCCCCGGCTTTTCAATTTTGGAGGATCGAATCAATTTTCCTTTGAGTTGAGTAATGGGGCAGCAGGTAATTACCTGGAAATCTCCGGATTTAATCACGGTGGAGTTGCGCCTGTACTGTATGATTTTACAAATGGACAGCGGTATGTATGCGATATAAGTACGCCAAGCATGGTGAAGGTGCAATTGTTACCGGCAGCAGGTGCGCGCCGTTTAATGTTGATTTCGCAATCAGCGGGTGTTCCTCTGCAAGTCAGCACCTTGCAGCCCCGCAGCTTCATAAATTATGGCACATCCGCTAACCAGGGCGATTATTTGATCATTACTCATTCATCCCTGCTTACTACTGCAGCAGGGGGTAATCCTGTAGAAGATTATCGCCTGTACAGAAGCTCTGCCGTTGGAGGTAATTTCAAAGCCCGTATTTATCTGATTGATCAATTGGTCGATCAATTTGCTTTTGGAATCAGATTGCATCCTTTATCGGTTCGAAATTTTATTCGATATGCGCGAAACACATTTACGAGCCCGGTCCGTAATGCTTTGATGATCGGTAAGGGTATAGAGTATGTGACAAACAGGTCTAACTTGTCAAATCCGGATCTGAATCGATTGTCATTGATTCCAACATTTGGTAATCCGGCTTCCGATATATTGTTGGCTGCAGATGGCGGACTGGATGTAAGACCAAAAACTCCTATTGGGAGAATATCGGTCATCTCTGGTGAGGAGGTCAAAGACTATTTGGATAAAGTGATTCAGTACGAGCAGCAATTGGTATTAAACTCACCGCTGGTTCGGGATAAGGCGTGGACAAAGAATGTAGTTCATGTCAATGGGTCAGGCGAGAGTATTCTGGGTCAAATACTTGCCAACTCATTGGGTAAGTTCTCGCGTATTATATCTGATACGATGTATGGTGGGAAGGTGTATGATTTCAGTAAAATGAGTTCGGCTCCGGTAGAGCAAGTGAGCTCTTTACGTCTCTACAGTCTTTTTGAGGAGGGAATAGGTATGATGACCTATTTCGGGCATAGTTCAGCCACGACGCTCGAATTTAATTTAGATAACCCGGCGAATTATAATAATGCAGGCAAGTATCCCATGATCTTTTTGTTGGGTTGCAACGCCGGCAACTATTTTACCTTCAACACGGTGCGATTGAATTCAAAGGAGACTATCTCTGAGAAATTTGTATTAGCAAGAGACAGAGGAGGTATTATAGTTATGGCTAGTTCCGGACTTGGAATAGTTAATTATCTGGACGCCTATCATGCCAGTCTCATGTCAGCTGCATCCATTACTGATTACGGAAAGTCAATAGGAGAGATCATACTGGGAGGCATCAATTCGCTTTTTCAGTTCACAACACAGGAAGATTATTTTGCTCGGGTCACCTGCGAGCAATCTTCCTTACATGGCGACCCAGCGATCAAGATGAAAGGATCTGCTGCCAAGCCTGACTATGCTCTTGAAAATGCGTATGTCAAAATAACTCCATCGTTTATCTCCGTGGCCGATGAGTCTTTTCAAGTGCAGGCTGTCGTACATAATTTAGGTAAAGCTGTTCCTCAGCGGGTGGTATTGGAGGTGAAGCGCACTTACCCGGATCAAACGGTTGCGGTCATCCTAAGAGATACACTCGAACGAATACGTTTCAGTGATACCGTTACCTACCAGATTCCAATTATTCCGCAGCGCGCCAAGGGACAAAATAAAATTGAGGTTTGTATTGACCCTGCCAACTTGATCGATGAAACATTCGAAAGCAATAACTGTGCTGCACAAGAGTTTGTTATTTACGAGGATGAAGCCAGGCCCATTTGGCCCATTAATTATGCAATTGTATCCTCCCAAAACATTCGCCTAACAGCATCCACTGCAAATCCACTCGCGGGTAGCCGTCAATACCGAATGGAGATCGATACAACCTCGTTATTCAACTCTCCATCCAAATATGTACAGACAATAACCTCCAGTGGTGGCGTGTTGGAGTTTCTACCTGGCGTTAGTTTTAGAGACAGTGTTGTTTACTACTGGCGAGTTGCACCTGTTGCCGGTTCCGGACCCCTCAATTGGAATGTCAGCTCTTTTGTTTTTATTCAAAATGGGCCTATCGGATATCAGCAGAGTCATTTCTTTCAACATACACAGTCAGGGTTTGGGCGAATTTTGTTGGACTCGTCTGACCGCAATTTCAAGTTTTCAAGCAGCCCCAGACAATTCTTTGCTCAAAACGGCATTTTCCCATTTGCCTCCGGCCAGGGCGGGTTCTATTATGCCTCGGTTGACAACCGACAGGTTGGAGGACCCGGATGTGCATACGATGAATTAATCTTTAATGTGCTTCATCCTTTCACCCTGCGCCCATGGCTCAACAATGGAGGTGCCGGTGGACAATACGGCAGCGGCAGCAACTGTGGAGGTTTTGGTAGGGAGATGAATTTTCGTTTTGCCCTTGGAAGTGTTGCCAGCAGAAAAGCCGCAATGGATTTTATTGATCTGGTTCCCTCCGGCTATTTTGTTATTGTACGTACTAATGCAAATGGTGCCGTCAATGGCAATACCTATGTAAACAGGTGGATGGCGGATACTGCCTTGTATGGGTCAGGCAAATCCTTATACCATAAACTAAAAAATCAGGGCTTTGCTGAACTTGATTCATTTAATTCTCCCAAAGCTTTCAACCTATTCTTCTCAAAAGATCGTTCCTCCGTTTATCCAACAAAGTGGGGTTTTAGTACGAGTATTTACGAGGGGTATTCAACAACCAATGTTTACTCAACACCGGACACCATCGGAAATGTAAATTCGCCCTGGTTCGGCCCAATGAAAACATGGTCAGAGGCATTCTGGAATGGGGCTGCGCTGGAAGCTGGAAATCCAACGGAGGTCGCTCGCTTTTCGATAATTGGTTTGAATGCCCAGACCCAGTCAGAGGATACCCTCGTAGCGAATATCACCCAACTGGGCAGACGTGACATTAGTAATATCAATGCGCAACACTATCCATATCTGCGTATTTCTTTGCAGACAATTGACACTTCAAAAGCGACTCCCTGGAATCTTCGATCTTGGCGTTTGGCTGGCGTGCCGGTTCCAGAAGGCGCTATAGCTCCAAACCTCGTTTGGCAGTTTCCCGATACCGTTTTACAGGGTCAACCACATCAATCGGCGGTGGCTTTCAAAAATATCTCCCCGCAGCCGTTTGATAGTATTTTGATTCGGCGCTGGTTGGTCGATCGGAATAATGTGAGACAAGATATTCCCACTCCACGTCGTCGCCCGATTCCCGCTGCAGATACTGTTCTTTGTTCAACCTCATTGGACACGCGACAATTATCCGGTACAAACCAATTGTGGATATCAGTTAATCCCAATAACGACCAGCCGGAGCAGTTTCAGTTTAATAATTTGATCACGCGATCTTTTTACGTTAAGCCCGATAGTATTGCTCCAACCTTGGATGTCACTTTTGACGGCTTACACATTTTAGAAAACGATATAGTATCAGCAAAGCCTGTTGTTAAAATCAAGGTGGAGGATCAATCGCAATGGATGCTGCTGAACGATACGTCGGTGGTTCAGATCCAAGTAAGATAGCCGGATGGTCGATGAAGACGGTTTTATTTTACAAATGATACGTTGGTTTTTCATCCCGCAGCCGGAACAACTCCATCCACCAACAATCAAGCTGTGATCGACTTTTTGCCTGATTTCGGAGTGGACGGCCAATATGAATTGATCATTCAGGCGAAAGATCTTTCAAGCAATCAAGCTGGAAAGTTGAACTACCGGGTAGGCTTTCGGGTGGTAAATGCGGCCGCGGTGTCTGAGTTGTTAAATTATCCAAACCCATTTACCACATCCACCTCTTTTGTTTTCACCTTGACGGGGCGAGAAGTGCCGGACTACTTCAAAATTGAAATTTTAACCGTCACGGGTAAGATTATACGTGAGATCGGTCTGGCTGAACTGGGGCCAATCCGGATTGGTCGGAACATTACTGAATTTAAATGGGAAGGAACCGATCAATACGTTCAGCCAGTTGCGAATGGAGTTTACCTGTATCGGGCTGTAATCAGTAACAATGGGAACCGAATTGCAACCAACAAGGAATTAAGTGGATCGGTTCAAAAACTCAATACTAAGGGTTACGGGAAGATGTACCTGATGCGATGATAGGATATTCATTAATTTTGCGTCCCTGGGCAAGATTAGTATCAATATCAAATCAGGTTCCTTATCTAGACAGGAATGGGCGGTAGGAATTGATCTGGGAACGACCAACAGTTTGATTGCTTGGCTCGACCCTCAGACGCGTTCCGTAGAGGTAATTCCCGTTTCCGACGGAAAAACATTGTTCCCATCCCTGATACACCTTTCCCCAGACGGAACGATTGTCGCAGGGGAAGCTGCTCAACCGGCTCTGACCCTTCACCCAGATGAAGTTATCTTCTCTGTTAAGCGATTGATCGGGATATCCTCTACCGAATTTGAGCAATTGCGTCCTCATTATGCGTATTTGAAAAATGCCCGCTTTGGTGTGAATGGTGTTGAAATACCTGGTCCCGATGGCAAGTGGTTCAGTGCTATTGACCTTTCCGCTCAAATTTTATCCTCCATTGTTGCTGAAGCTGCTGCAATAAAAAATGTTTCTGTCGCTAGAGCCGTGATTACGGTTCCAGCTTATTTTGATGAGTCACAGCGCACCTCCACAAAGCGGGCAGGAGAATTGGCGGGCCTGGAAGTATTACGAATCATCAATGAACCTACCGCTGCTTGTTTAGCTTACGGGTATGGAGATAGCACCAATGCAGCCCGCAGTGTAGTGGTTTATGATCTGGGTGGTGGAACCTTTGATGTGTCCATTGTGCGGGTTGAATCCGGTGTGTTTGAGGTATTATCAACGAATGGAAATACTCAGTTGGGTGGTGACGACATAGACCGATCTATTGTGTCTTATTGGCGTCATCAGCACTCCATGCTTTTGCCTGATGACAGAGATTCTCTTCGCACGATGGCAAAAATGGCGAAAGAGTCTCTAAGTGAAAATGATCAATTCAGCTCCGTTTACAAAGACATCACCCTTCACTTGACAAAGCAGACGCTGGGCGAGTTGTCCGCACCTTGGATTGATAAAACCATCCAATCTTGTCAGTTTGCGTTGAATGATGCCGGAATGAAAATATCCGAGGTGGACGATGTGATATTAGTCGGTGGTTCTACCCGCATGCCATACATCAAAGCACGGGTGGCCGATTTTTTTCAGAAGCCGGTCAACGATAGAATCAATCCCGACGAGGTAGTTGCAGTGGGAGCTGCCATTCAGGCTGCTCAGTTAAGCGGTACGGAAATGGGTCATCTCT
>CAYYXC010000061.1:0-8483 GCA_964475505.1 uncultured Chitinophaga sp. | reverse complement strand
CGGAGAATTTCAAGAAAATCTTGTTGACCCTCACGGATGACCCCCGGGTGATCCTAATAAAGTTGGCCGATCGCTTGCACAACATGCGCACGCTGGATTGCGTAAAGCCCGATAAGCAATTGAAGATCTCCTCGGAAACAGTATATCTCTATGCGCCGTTGGCCCATCGAATGGGACTCTACAACATCAAGACCGAGATGGAAGACCTGTCGATGAAGTACATGGAGACCGACACGTACAAAGAGATCGCCCGCAAACTGGCGGAAACCAAAAAAGAGCGCACGCGATACATCAACGATTTCATCAAACCGCTCAAAGATAAATTACAGGCAACCGGCCTTGAGTTCGAGATATATGGTCGCCCGAAAAGCATCCATTCCATCTGGAATAAGATGAAAAAGAAAGGGGTTGCTTTTGAAGAAGTGTATGATCTCTTTGCCATACGGGTGATCTTGGATGTTCCGGCCGAAAGGGAAAAAGCGGAGTGTTGGAAAGTGTATTCGTTGATCACGGATGAGTACATGCCTGCACCGGAACGATTACGCGACTGGCTGAGCAATCCCAAATCCAATGGATACGAGGCCTTGCACACGACCGTAATGGGCTCGCAAGGTCGTTGGGTAGAAGTGCAGATACGCACGCGCCGGATGAATGAGATCGCGGAGAAAGGATTGGCTGCTCATTGGAAATACAAGGAGGGTGCAGCCGATGAGAGTCGATTCGATCAGTGGTTTCAGCAAATACGCGAGGTCATTGCGAATCAGGAAACCGATTCCATCGATTTTTTGCAAGATTTCAAGACCAGTTTTCTGGCAGAAGAGATCTATATCTATACCCCAAAAGGCGATGTGAAGATGTTGCCGGTTGGTTCGACTGCACTGGATTTCGCCTTTTCAATTCACAGTGCTATTGGTGTGAAGACCATTGGTGCCAAGGTGAATCACAAGCTGGTGCCGATCAGTTACAAATTACAGAGTGGAGATCAGGTAGAGATCATCACCAGCAGCAAACAAAAAGCGTCCGAAGACTGGCTGAATTTTGTGGTAACCTCCAAGGCAAAAGGGCGGATACGTGACTCATTGAAGGAAGAAAAGCGGCAGATCGCAGAAGAGGGGAAGTATGCATTGCAACGAAAGTTAGAGGGGCTGGGAGCTGCTTTATCAACGCATAACCTGGATGAGCTGCAGCGATGGTATAAATTGGATAATTCACTTGAGCTTTTTTATCAGATTGCAGTTAAACGCATCGATCTGAAAGATCTGAAGGAGTTTCAGGTGGTGGGAGATAAGTTGGAGGCGCCGAAGCCCCTGAAGCAGCCCATGGTTGAAAAGCCGGAGTTTGTGCCGGGGCTGGGCAAGCGCGATGCGGAGTTAATCATTTTTGGTGAGCGAAGCGACAAAGTTGTTTATCAGCTCGCCAATTGTTGCAAGCCCATTCCGGGGGATGATGTATTTGGTTTCGTAACTACGGGTAAAGGGTTGACCATTCATCGAACCAGTTGTCCGAATGCTGCCCGACTCCTGGCCAGTTATGCGCACCGGGTGGTGAAAACGAAATGGGCTAAAAACAAAGAAATCTCCTTTCTCACGGGTGTCAAGATCATTGGAATGGATGATGTGGGGGTGGTCAGCAAGATCACCAATTTGATCTCCGGTGAGTTGAAGATCAATATATCTGCGCTTACCATTGAGGCCAAAGAGGGTGTTTTCGAGGGGAACATCAAACTGTATGTTCACGACCGGGAGGAATTGGATGACTTGGTACGCCGGCTGTTGCAACTGCCTGGTATTGAGACGGTGGACCGGTACGATATGGAAGACCTGCCCGTTTCCGCTTGAACTATTCCCGGATTTTTTTAACTTGTACGCCCCAGACTGCTCCAAGCACCCCTGTTCATGAGAATACTCTTTTTTTTAGTCTTATCATTTGTCTGCTCGATCAATGTCTCTGCGCAGAATCCGGCGAGTACGTTTGAAATCGCCAACCCGGTCATCAACCTTCCTTGTGGTACCAATTGTACCCCCATTTCCGTGACAGTTCCGCATGTAAAACAGACCACCGATTATGTAGTAATACCCGCTCGTTACTCACCATTTCCTTGGGTAACCGCTGCGGGCATTGATGTAACAAACCTGATCAACAATACACGAAAAGATGACCGGTGGACTACCGTAATCCCCGTTTTCCCTTTTTGTTATTACGGTAATACATTCACCTCATTGGCAATCGGCACAAATTCTGCTATCACTTTCAACACATCTGTTGCCGGAGGGCTCAGTGGATACTCACTTACGGCAACCAGTACCATTCCTGGCACCAGTTCTGGTTTTGAGCCCAACATGATCTTTGGTCCATACCATGATATAGACATAGATGAACCTGGAAACAATAATCGAATCGAATACAGGGTTGAGGGAGTATCCCCCAACAGGCGATTTATTGTAAGCTTCAATGAGGTTCCCTACTTCAGCAGCTCCTGCGCTGCATTTTTTGCAACGCATATGATGGTTTTGTACGAGGGCACAGGTATTGTGGAGGTGTACATCAAAGACAAACCACCCTGTACTGCCTGGAATGGGGGACGTGCATTGTTGGGTATGCAAGATGGTACACGCACGAAAGCGGTATCTGTTTTGGGTCGGAACTCAACCGTTTGGGGCGCAAACAATATGAATGAATGTTGGCGTTTCATTCCAAGTGGCGGGGTGTCCAATTTCAAGTCTGCTACATTGGAACTACCCAACGGTACGGTGGTCGCAAATGCCGACACCAGCACCACTTCATTGGGGAAACTGGGACTGAACTTTAGCAATATTTGTCCCACCGCTCAAACAACCAAGTATTACATAAAGGTTCGTTATAAAGATTGTAACAACCCGGCTTCCGATATCGTCTTTACTGACTCGCTGGTTGTAAATAAACTCCCGGGTGCATTGCTTGCCGATCCCTTCGCTGTGCAGCCTGCTGCCTGTGGATCGAGCAATGGTTCTATCACCATCAACAATGTAATGGGTGGTACCACTCCTTACGAGTATTCAATCAATGGCGGTACCAGCTGGCAAACATCCAATACGTTTACCGGATTGGCTCAGGGAAACTACACCATAAATATCCGCGACGCATCTGGTTTTTGCACGCTTACGCGTACGGAGAGCGTTGGGGTTTCCGGTTTTTTAATTGCAAACATTTCGCGCCAACCCGCTGCCTGCACGGGCGTAAACAACGGATCCATTACGATCAATTCCGTTGGTGGAACAGGGCCTTTTCGGATCAGTCTGAATGGAGCGGCTCCAGTTCCTATTCCCTCATTCCCGTATACCATCTCAAATCTTGCTCCCAACACGTACACCATTCGGGTGACAGATCAAAGCAATGGATGCACGACGGATTTGATCAGTGAAACGATAAATACAGGTATTGGTGTGGATGCGACTTTTGCCCGTACACCCACCTCTTGTCCCACCGTCAATAATGGATCGATTACGGTTACACCCAGTTTTGGAGTAGCTCCGTTTTCGCTGGGAATAAATGGATCCCCCCTACAGCCGCAAACGGTTCCGTATACTTTCTCAAATCTGGCCGCCACTACGCATCAGATCACGATTCGTGATGCCTTGGGTTGTACCAGAACCTTCAATGAAATCGTCGCTCCGGGTCCGCCTCTTTCAGCCACCGTGAGCGGTATCGCACCCAGCTGTCAGGGTGCTTCTAATGGAACACTGACAGTCACCCCCGGATCAGGAACAGCACCCTTTACATACTCGCTGAACAATGGAGCCTTTTTGCCGGGTCCTTCACCAAATATCATTTCAAACCTTGCTGCCAACAACTATAGCGTAGTGGTAAAAGATGATGCCGGTTGCACAACCAACATTCTAAATGGTATTGTACCTCCCGGTGCTCCACTGGTGACAACTGCCACCAAAACCGATGCCCTTTGCAATGGTGCCAGTACGGGTTCCATTACCGTTGTGCAGCCCACGGCAGGAACGGCTCCTTATGAGTATTCATTGGATAACAGCAATTGGCAAACCAATAATCAGTTCAACGGACTACCCGCGGGCAACTACACGATTTATTTCAGGGAATCAAACGGATGTTTTGGTACGACCAATATCTCTGTTGGCCAGCCAACCACGCTGGCTGTAGCCGCAACGATGGTGCCGGTTATCTGCAATGGAGAATCCAATGGCATTATTCAAGCAACAGGAAGTGGAGGTACGGCCCCGTATCAATACTCACTTGATGGGGTGAACTGGCAGACAACGGCAAGTTTCTCTGTACCCGCCGGTTCTTACTCTGTCCGTATTAAGGACAATAACGGTTGTACGACCAACACACCGATGACGGTAACGGAGCCAAACCTCTTGTCTGCTGTATCGGCCAATACCAATGCCACTTGCAACGGAGGTAATGATGGCCGCATTGTAATTACTGCCAGTGGTGGTAACAGTGGTTACCAGTACTCTATTGATGGAGGAGTCAACTGGCAAACCGCCAATACATTTAATGTAGCTCCTGGCAATTATGCACTTCAAGTGAAAGACGCGCTGGGGTGTTTGACAAGTTTCAACACTACGGTTGGGTTGACAGATGATCTATCGATCACGCCTCAATCCGATGAAACCATTTGTGAAAGCAAATCGGTGCAGTTGAATCTGACATCAAATGCATTGCAGTATAGCTGGTTGCCTGCCACGGGCCTAAGTAATACCGCTATTTCGAATCCGGTAGCCAATCCGGTAGTGACCACTCAGTACATTGTAACCGCAACATTTGGTCGATGTGTCGCAAAAGACACTGTCGTGGTAAATGTCAATCCCGCCCCCATTCCCAATGCTGGTCCGGATGGATTCACTTGTTACGGACAGAATTATACGCTGCAAGCAGCTGGCGGCGTACAGTATCAATGGTCGCCCCCTACGTATTTGAACAGCACCACGATCCCCAATCCGATATCCACCCCTTCAAAAGATATTACTTACACGTTGTCGATTTTGGCGGATGCGAATGGATGTGCCTCGCTGGTAACCGATCAAATGACCATCGACGTAACTCCACCATTGAAGCTTAAAACTTATCCCTTCGATACCATTGGATATCCCGGTGATCAATTCCAATTGTTGGCTGTCCCCAATGATCCTGATGCAACCACATTTGTTTGGACACCTGCTACCCGCTTGAGCAGTTCCTCCATCGCCAATCCCATCGTTACGGTTGGTGACGTGGGCCAAGACATTCAATACCGTGTGATCGCCACCACCCAGGCAGGATGCCGCGGCGAGGGCTATGTGACTGTGCGTGTTTACAAAGGACCGGATATCTATGTGCCAACCGGCTTCACTCCGAACAACGATGGCAAGAACGACAAATTCACTCCTTTCCCCGTGGGAATGAAAAGCTATAATTATTTCCGGGTTTTCAACCGATGGGGGCAACTCGTTTTTACCACCACACAGCTCAATTACGGGTGGGATGGTCGCTCGGGTGGTGTGGAGCAGCCCGCTGGTACCTATGTATGGATGATCGAGGGGGTGACAAAAGACAATCGCCTCATCACGAAAAAAGGTACGGTAGTCATGATCCGCTAAATACCCCCGGAGATTCCCTTCTTTTCAACATGGATATTTTATTTACGGGATGCGATTGCATCCCGTTATTTTTGCTCCGCGTGCTGATGCGCATTACAATTTCTAATCATGGTTGATGTTATTCTGGGGTTGCAATGGGGGGATGAGGGAAAAGGGAAAATCGTCGATTTTTTTGCAAAGGACTATGCGGCGGTGGCCCGTTTTCAGGGCGGACCAAATGCAGGTCACACTCTCTACGTGAATGGTCAAAAGATCGTCTTGCATCAAATTCCCTCGGGTATATTTAACCCAGGTATCAAAAACCTGATCGGAAATGGTGTGGTATTGGATGCGGTTACCTTGAAGAAGGAATGTGCGGCGGTTGCTGCCCTGGGCGTTGATGTAAAAAAGAATCTGTTTATATCCGAGCGTGCGCATTTGATCCTGCCTACACACCGCGCCTTAGATAAGGCAGCTGAATTGGCAAAGGGTGAACAGAAGATCGGTTCAACCTTAAAAGGGATTGGTCCGACCTACATGGACAAAACCGGTCGCAATGGCTTGCGCGTAGGGGATCTGTTGGACAAAAACTTCACAACACAGTACATCAAACTTCGTCTCAAGCACCAGCGTTTGTTGGATAATCATCATTTCCAAGACGACATCTCTGCCTGGGAAACGGAATTCTTTGAGGCCATTGAATTTCTCCGTAGTCTCAACATCGTGAACGGTGAATATTTCATCAATGAAGTTATTTCCAGCGGACAGCGCGTATTGGCAGAAGGGGCACAAGGAAGCATGCTGGATATCGATTTTGGAACGTTTCCTTTCGTTACCTCGTCCAACACTGTGTCAGCAGGAGTATGCAGTGGCTTGGGCATCGCTCCGCAGCGCATCCGGGAGGTGTATGGAGTAACCAAGGCCTACTGTACTCGCGTGGGGGGCGGACCATTTCCAACCGAATTGCATGATGAGACTGGTGAAACCTTGCGCCGCATTGGAAATGAATTCGGGGCTACTACCGGAAGACCTCGTCGGTGCGGATGGATCGATTTGGTGGCGCTGAAATATGCTTGTATGCTGAATGGAGTCACCGCAATTGTGATGACAAAAGCCGATGTATTGGATGCATTTGAAACCCTGGAAGCGTGTACGTCCTATGAAATAGACGGCAAACAAACCGATCAAATGCCTTTCCAGTTGGATGCCGCAAGGATGCAGCCCAATTATCGATCCTTTCCGGGTTGGCAGCAAGCTATTACGGAATTCAGAAAAGCAAACGAATTGCCGGCTGCCATGCAGTCCTACATTCAATTCATTGAAAATTATTTAGGTGTCCCGGTCCGCTTTGTTTCCAATGGTCCGGGTAGAGATCAGTTGGTTGAGCGTCCCGCCTGATTTTTCTTTGGAAAAATCGATCAAAAAAATTTGGTCATTTTCCTGGAACGTAGAAATTTTACAAGGAGAAACAATCTTTATGTCGTTGAAATCGCGCATTGCAGAAAAAGAGCAACCGCTCTGGGGAGTAACACCGGACGGCATTCTTACTCCACTGGCCGCTAAGAAAAAAGCTGCGTCAGAAGAAGAAGAGGAAGAAGAGCCCGCCGATGATTGGGAAGGGACGGAAGAGGAAGAGTGGGATCCCGATTTTGATGAATTCGATGTTCCAAAATCCCGCACGGGAAAATCCGATACAAAGGAAGAAGAGGATCTGAACTTTGAGGAGGAGGAAGAGTTCAATGATCTGTTTGATGATGAAGGGTTTGACGAAGAATCATCTGATGATGATTTCTAATCATCGTATCGCTCACTGTTAATTTATCCATGTCATTGCTGGAGAAAGACCTGAATGAATTGCCTTCGGGTCTGAATGGACTCCTGCATTGGGCCGCCACGCACGAATTGTTTACGGTGCTGGATGGTGCTGCCGCTACCGATCCATCCTATGCCTTTCCTCGATTGATTGCCGTGGGTGCCACACGGCGTTTTGAATTGACTCCGGGCCGTCCGCAGCAGGAATTGGATGCATTTTTGGTGCCCAGTTCGGTCGGATACATGGTGCAAGTTGGCTATGGTCTGAAAGATTGGGTCGAGCGACTTTCCTCGCGTCATACCGATCCCATCGGATTTCCCGCTTTATTCGTGTACGAGCCTTTGGTGCTAATTCGGATCTTGTCTCAACAAAAAATATTGATTCAGGCATCCCATCCTGAAACGGTTTGGGCTGAGATGCTTTCAGCCGCTCAGTCATATTCTCCAGCCCCGATCCCCTCCGTTTCGTTTCGTTCCAAGGGTTCGCGCGAAGAATACCTGGAGAAAATTGCTTCGGTGCAATCACATATCCGGCGCGGCGATTGTTACGAGTTGAATTATTGTCAGGAGTTCTATGCCGAGCAGGTGCAAATGGATCCTGTTGCAGTTTTTGAAAAAATGCGATCGGTTGTTCAGGCACCTTTTTCTTGTTTGTATCGAAATGGAAATCGTTGGCTGATTGGTGCCAGTCCCGAGCGCTTTTTGAAAAAAAGCGGCGATCGGCTGGAGACCCGTCCGATGAAAGGCACGGCACCCCGCGATCCGGATCCTTTGGTAGATCAGCAATGGGCTACTCGTTTACAGCAAAGTGCCAAGGATCGATCGGAGAACATCATGGTGGTGGACTTGGTTCGAAACGATTTGTCGAGAGTATCGGAGCGAGGAACGGTACAAGTAGAGGCGCTTTGTGCCTTGCATAGTTTCCCGCAGGTGCACCAATTGGTTTCTACGGTGAGCGGAAGAATTCGTGCGGACGTAGGTTTTAGATCTATTCTTGAGGCCTGTTTTCCGATGGGATCGATGACCGGTGCGCCCAAAGTGCGGGTGATGGAGTTGACCGATCAATACGAATGGAGTGCCCGGGGTTTGTATTCCGGCTCA
>CAYYXC010000060.1:0-8580 GCA_964475505.1 uncultured Chitinophaga sp. | reverse complement strand
TATGAAATTCTCCCGCTGTGTTTCTTGAATTTCTTCGCCTTTCAACGTTTGTGTAGAATATCCCATGGAGCGTGGATTTCGCTTGATATCCATCGCTGTCACCACTACTTCTCCCATGGTATTGTCAGCAGTCTTGAGCTTGATACCAAGAGAAGTATTTGAGCTAACCTTGACATCTTGGGTGACGCATCCTACATAGGATATCTGCAGTGTTTCGCCATCGGACGCCAAAATGGTAAACTTTCCGCTGGCATCGGTTTGGGCTACTCGACGGGTGCCTTTCACACGGATGGTTACACCCGAAAGGGGCGATTGATTTTCCTCGGCAAGGATTGTCCCTGGGCATCCACTTCAGGCATCCACAACAAGAACAGGGAAAGCATCGCTAGTAAAAAGCGAAAATTTCTCATAGAAAAAAGTTTATAATGTTGGTTGTTTAACAATTTGCAAAGCGTTGAATGGCAAGACAAATGTTAATGAGGTACTAAAATAGGGAAAGGGGAGGATACAAAACAGGGAAAGGAAAAAATGTGGAAAAGCTATCTGCCGGACCAACCTGGGTCTAAAAAAATGATCCTCAATTTTTTAAGGAGAAAATTGCCATCCGGGTAGGGGGGCGGCGACCGTCCAACCATGTAAACCCGTTTAAGCGCATCTGTGCTGGATTTTTCTCGCGTATCGGCCAAACCGTTCCGGTCACCTCCGAGCGGAAAACAACCCGATCCAACCCGCCATCTTGAAAATAAATATCCAAACGGTCGGCAGTTGATTCGTTTATTCCCACGAAGGCGCTGTCATCATCTTGTATAAAATAAATGCACTCAGCATATCCCTTGGCCTGCAAGGAATCCATGTTGCCTGCTGTCAAAAAAGCCGCCATCCGAATCGATTTGACTTGATTATATACCTCAGGAGCCAGTCTTTGTACCAACATGCTGTTCTCAAAAACATCCAGTCTTTCCGCCTTCTTACTCTTTGTGTGCAATAAGATCGTATCACCGGTGATCTGACTACCGGCAGACCATACCACCGGCTCCTGATACAAGCGAAAAACAGAGTCCTCGTACGAGTAATACATACTGTCACAAGCGGCCTGCAAGGAGTCTGAAAAGATCCGAACCTGATGAAAGGCCTTGAAAAAACGCAGCGTGCTATCAGTGGTTGGTTGCGCAGCACTGTCCACTTTATTCCGTTTAGCTATTGGACCGGAATAAAGAGTATCTGCGGTAATAAACACAGAATCTTTTTCCTGTTCCACGATCAGCACCGGATGATCCGTACTGATGACGGTTTTATTTTTCTGATCACTTACAACACGTCCCGCCATCAATTTCGTGCCCTGCGCAGAATCAATAATTACCACCGATCCCTCCGCCTCGGAAATTCCACTTGTATCATCAATTCGGATAGCATCTCCGGTAATAATGGTTTTCCCATCCCGAATAATGGGCCTTTTGCCAAACTCCGCTTTTCCTGTGTTGAGGTTATAGAACCCCTCCCTTGTTTCCACTACTCGTCCCGTGCTGTCTCTTATCTCGGTTTCAGTTACAAATCGGGTGACTTTAGAATCCAGATTGTATAAAAGCGTATCAGTACGAATCTGATAACCTGGATCTTTTAGTTGAACCTGATTTACAAAATAAATATCTCGCACACCGGCATAATAGAAACCCTCTTTACTGGTGAGTACGGTCTTCCCATTTAAAACCTTTCCGCCTTTTTTGTAAATACCCACATCGGAGTTCAGGTCATATTCCAGTGATGGGGTTTGCAAACTACCTTTTCCATCACTCAAGCGTACGTTACCATCCAAATAAGCAACTCGACGATCGATTTGGTAAAGCAGGTGATTGGCCTTGATATCGGAAGTATCTTTCTCGATCAGCCGAACCGAACCCCAGGCTTCAAAAATATTCTGCGTCTGATTCAACACACAACTGTCGCAATAGAAAAGGGAGGTACCTTGTTGCAATTGAACCTTCCCGACAGCGATCTGCAATTCAATGCTGTCTTTTTTTTCAAAGATCAAGCGATCTGCATAACGAATCACCAAGGGCTTTGAGCTGTCACCTGTTTCAATGGGTATTGTATCGGACTGGGCCGCAAGTGCTGGAATGGGCTTACGCTGGGCAACCGAAGTATTACCCATTGCCAATAGGGTCAAAAATAGAATGAGCGTTAGCCGGTAGATCATCGGATCGAATCAGCAGGCTTTTGGCTTTTAGATGCAGGAGCAGTCAGTGGCCCCGACTTATCTTTTTTACCAAATACGGAGATGTTGACATAACGCTTGGGATGTGTTCGAAGGTCATCCAATAAGATCTCTGCACTCAGTACCGCATCATTGAGTTTATTGTATAACTCCTTGTCAACCGTAAGCGCACCCAAACTCCCTTGCGGAGAAGTAATCTTTTGAATGGCCGCACGCATTTCACTCAAAGTAGAAGTTAGCGTATCCAAGGTGGACTGCAAATTGAGTCTGGCTAATTTTTCACTGGCTTGCTCAGCATTACTCAATGTTGCATTAATACGTTCATTGTTGTTCTTGATGTTTTTTGTGATCTGCTCAATATTATTGAGGGATTGACTTAACGTACCAGTGGTTGGATCCATCATGGCAGAGAGGCCTTCGGTTGATTTATTGATGTTGGAAATGCTCGCCTGGAGATCGGCACGAGTGGCAGGACTCAGCACGGCATTGATAGAGGCCAAACTGTTTTGCAGGGCATCAAGTACTTCTTGCACTTTTGCTACGGTTGGATTTAGCTGTGCTTTTACGTCACCCAATAAACCAGTTTGAACACGCGTCTGTAGCGTATCGCCTGGTTGCAGCATCTCCTTTGAATTTCCTCTTTCAATCACTATAAAAGAGGATCCGACGAGTTCAGAGGCGATGTATGCAACTGAATTCCGGGGAATATTGATGTCTCGAGTAATATTGATGGTTACCACAATGGCACTGACATCCTTGTCTAATTCTTTTTTAGCATACACGGAACCAACGGAGAGACCGTTGATCTTGACCTCATTTGATTTTTCCAATGTGCCCAACTCCTTGAAAACGGCATGCACCAAAAATTGACTTTGAAATACATCCTTACCCTTTAAAAAGTTGAAACCAACAAAGAGTAATGCCAGGGCGATCAAGGTAAGTAGCCCCACTTTTATCTCATTTGAAATCGACATGTATAAAATTTCGAGGTAAAGGTAACAGAAATAAAAGGGACCTGGGCAGCTGCAGATTATCGGCTGATGCGATCCCGTTCACGCGCCTCGATGTACTCCAGGAAACGTTTGGTTTGCACCGGCGCAGGCACCGTTTGTACGCGGGTTTGGCTGGAGGTTCCCTCGTCAAACTGTCGTTGCTCCAACCAATTCATATAAGTGCCCAACGCGCGCAGAATACATTCACTCAATTCAATTTGTCCGGTTTCACTGTTGAGGTACTGCTCTTCCTCCGGATTGGAGATAAAACCCGTTTCAATCAAGACGCTGGGCATGGCTGTTGCTTGTAGCACCCAAATGGGTACAGGACGCTGACGAACATCCCGGTCAACCCGCCCCACTTTTACGAATTCATCTTGTATGAATCCCGCAAAAGTGGCACTGCGTTTGAAATATTGTTTAGTCTTCAAAAGTGCCAAAGCCACAAATTCCGGTGAGCTCGGATCGAGGGTCCCGTAGGTGGTTTGATAATTGTCCTCGGCCATCATGGGAGCATTTTCCCGAACAGCAACCTCTTTGGCCTCACTCTTATTTGCTCCCCAGATATAGGTTTCGGTTCCCTTGGCCGGACTGGGCACCCGGTAAGTCCTGTACTGCGGAACCTGTTTGGTCACTTTTTTTCTTTTCTTTCCTTTCCCGACATAAGTTGATACCGTTTTGTATCCGATCAATTCACGCTTCACCTGGTCAGCTGCAGAGTTAACATGCACACATATAAAAAGATCGCCTTTGTTGTTATTCGCAAAATCTGCACGGTCATAAAGGGTAGGGTAAACATCCTCTTTTCTCGTATACAGAACCTTTAGATCCGGATATTTCTCCTCGATCATTTTTCCCAATTTCAAGGATACGGCCAAGCAGATATCTTTTTCCGTTGAAAAATCACCTCGGGCGCCAACGTCTTTACCACCATGACCCGGATCAATAACAATGGTGCGCATCAACTTGGTGGTTTTAGCGGGCACCTGATCATCGGAGGGACTGAAAGCGGAAAACGAGAGTCCGGCAGCGATCAGAATGATGAGAATGAGGAGGCGAAAAATCATGACATCAGTTTTTCAAGTGTTGGATACAGATACTGGCAAAATTCACAAATTGTTGGGGTGACCAAGACGCGCTCCCAAAACAATTCAGTTACTTTTGCCCAGAGCATGACCAACCGCTGCGAATCTACATTTTTTCACCATGAGTTGTTGAAAATCATAGGTATGTTGCTGGCACTCAGCACCCTTTTCCCGTTGATTTCTACAGCACAGGCTCCTAATTTTCGCAGGGCATTAACAGCCAGGAAGGACAGTTTAAATCCAGATGCGGGTCCCGTTCTCACCCGAACGGTCTTGGAACGGTCAGATACTAGTCCCACCAAACCCCGCACAGACACCTTCTCTTTGCGGCTTTCCAAAGACACGCTGGATGCCCCGTTGAAATACCAGGCAGCCGACTCAGCAGTCATACTGGTGCCTACCAAACGAATTCTTTTATATGGGAGGACGCAAACTGATTACAAGGACATTCAACTCACCGCACCCAAAGTGGAGTTGGATCAGGAGCGTCAAATGGTGATCGCCACGAACCGGAAAGACAGTGGGGGGCAGGTCATAGAAGAAGCTCATTTTAAGAGTGGCGAGTCGGAATTTTCCAGTGACACTATCCTTTATAATTTTCAATCGCAGGTGGGACTGACAAAAAACACCTACTCGCAACAAGGTGAGATCTTAGTGATTGGCGCCCTTGCTAAAAAAGTCAATGAGAATACGACGTTCATTCAAAAAGCAAGGTTCACTACCTGTTTGCTCGATGAACCTCATTTCTCTTTTGTGACCCCCAAGATGAAAGTGGTTAATCAAAAGTTGGCGGTTTCCGGTCCGGCACATCCAGAATTCGAAGGGGTACCCGTGCCGATTTACTTGCCCTTTGGTTTTTATCCGTTGAGCCAAGGTCGCCATTCAGGTTTTTTACCACCGCAATTCACCTCAAATGAACGCTGGGGCTTGGGATTGGAAGGATTGGGCTATTACAAGGTTTTGAATGAGTATTGGGATGCTAAGGTGTTTGGTAATATCTACTCGTACGGCGGATGGTCAGTAAATTTTAATCCAACCTACCGCAAGCGCTACCGTTACAGCGGCAATATGAATTTCAGCATGCAAACCACCAAACTGAATTTCAAAGGCGATCCGGATTATTTAAAAAATAAAAGTTTTTTCCTGACCTGGTCGCACAGTGTAGATCTCCGTGCCCGGCCGAGCACCAGAATGTCTGCCAGTGTAAATGCAGGATCTACGCAGGTCAATCAGCTGATCCCAAATAACGCGCAGTTGAATTTCCAGAACCAGTTGGGCTCGTCCATTACCTACTCCAAAACTTGGGCAGGCAAACCCTATAACCTCACGATGAGCGCCAACCATAACCAGAATAATCGTACGCGTTTGATCAATTTGAGTCTGCCGGATGTGGGGTTCACTGTCAACACGCTCTATCCTTTTCAAAAGAAAGAATCGGTCGGCTCTGCGAAATGGTATGAGAAACTGGGCATAGGATACAACGGAAATTTTCGAAATCAATTCTCTTTCTACGACAGTGCGTTCAATTTCAAAAGACTCATAGACACATTGCAATGGGGCGCGCAGCATAATTTCCCCTTAACGGTAGCACTTCCGCCGGTGATGGGTGGCGCCTTGATCATTTCTCCTACCATCAGTTATTCGCAGGTATGGGTTGCGCAGCAATTCAGAAGAAAATGGAATACAGCGCTGCAAAAAGTGGATACGTCCATTAACAAGGGATTTTACCAAGACCATCAGGCATCCTTTTCGCTGGGCTTCAATACAGCACTCTTCGGCACCTATTCATTCAAAAAATCAAGGGTGATGGCGATCCGCCACGTAGTCAGGCCTTCTATCAGCATGAACTATCGCCCCGATCTTTCCAGGAAGAATTTTTATACCGATACGATCTTTCCGGGTGTCACCGGGCGATTCAGTGTTTTGGAAGGAGGATTGTATTCTGGATTTGCGGAAGGCAGAACGGGTGGCTTGGGTTTTCAATTTGACAACAACCTGGAAATGAAAATGCGCTCGCGCAAAGACACCGGAGAGCAGGCGATTAAAAAAGTTAAGTTGATCGATGGATTTGGGTTCACGACCGGCTACAATTTCTTGCGCGACTCCATGAAACTTGAGCCAATCAATTTGTATTTCCGAACCACCTTATTCGATAAGATCAGCATTACTGCCAATAGCGTATTGGATCCTTATCAAACCAACGAACGTGGATTTCCCATCAACCGATATGCCTGGCAAGGAGATAAATTCAAATTGGGAAGGCTGACGTTTGGAAGCGTTGCCATGAACACCACTTTTAGAAGTAAACCCAAGGATGAAAAGAAAGAACAGCAGCGCTCTCAACAGTTCGATCAGATGATGCAGGATCCAAATATGCGTGGGCAGCAACAACAACTGATGGAGTTCATGCAGCAAAATCCCGGACAGTTTGTTGATTTCAATATCCCCTGGCAACTGACGCTTGGTTATTCATTGAGTTTCAGCAACCGTATAAAGCCTGATTATTCCGGATTCTCTACCGAAGTGAACTCCAACCTAAATTTCAGTGGTAGTTTCAATTTGACATCCAAATGGAATGTATCCGCAAATGGGTTCTATGATGTCAGTTCTACCAAATTGCAAACCTTTCAAATGAGCATCAACCGTGAGATGCACTGTTGGCAGTTGTCTATCAATGTAACACCGGTGGGACTATTCCGCTCCTTTAATTTCTCCATCAGTCCCAAGGCCTCCATGCTCCAAGACCTGCGGATCAATCGCACGCGTTTCTTTACAAATTTCTAGTGCTTCCTTTTGCGTAATGATTTGACATTAATTGGAAGGTCTTCTCTTTCAGTGATGCAACGGTTTCTCCGGATGGATCCAACGGCGAAAGAAAATGCATCTCGATGGGATGGGGCTGGAAATAGAAACTTTTTTCTGGCGGAAGAATTCGTCGGGTATGAAAGATCACAGCCGGCAGGATGGGATGACCGGATTCGATTGCCAATTTAAACGCCCCATCGTAAAAGGATTTCAGGGGTTGATCGGTTCTATTCCTTGTTCCTTCAGGATAGATGCACATATGAATGCCCATTTCGAGAACTTCTTTCATGCGCTCATAGCTCTGTCTTCTGCTTAGTTCACTGCTTCTATCCACCATTACGCCGCCCATTCGATAGTACCAACCAAATATAGGCACCTTGGCAAAACTGGCTTTGGCGATCGTTTTATTTGGTCCGGGTATGAACGGAGAGGACATGGGCGGATCCATTAAAGAATTATGGTTACATACTACGATGTATGACTGTCCTTTTTGAAAATATTCCTTGCCTTTTACACTTGGGGGACAACCCACGATCCGTAACCATATCTGCATCCAAACGTTGGCGATTCTGATGAACCAAGTCTGTCCTTTTGGCTTCGGCAACAATGCACAGAGCAATGATGGCCAGACAATAATCAGAAAACTGACTACAAAAGAGAGCAGCGCCCAAGCAGCCATGAGGCGGGCTGCAATATCACAAATCATTTTTTTCATAAGGACCAATCAATTGGAGAGCATTTGTTCGCAACAAGGTAGGTGTTCGTTTGGGAAAAATGGCGGCAACCCAAAAATCCATTATGAGCAGACAAAGGAGAGGGATGTGCAGCTTTTAGTATCAGGTGTTTGTTGGGATCTATGTATTTCGCTTTCTCCTGCGCAAATTTTCCCCAGAGCAGGAACACCAGATTCGATCTTTTTTCAGCAAGTGCTTGTATAGTGGCGTCCGTAAAACGTGCCCATCCGATCTGGGCATGACTCATGGGTTCCCCAGCACGTACGGTCAAGGAAGCATTCAGCAGAAAGACACCCTGCTCCGCCCAATGTGTTAAGTCGCCATGCGAAGGTCGTGGCATACCCAGGTCTGCAGATAATTCTTTGAAGATATTTTGCAAGGAGGGGGGCGGATCTACACCCTTGGGAACAGAGAAACACAAGCCATGTGCCTGTCCGGGACCATGATAGGGATCTTGACCGATGATCACCACTTTTACCTGGTCAAAAGGGGTAGTGTTGTAGGCGTTGAAAATCAGTGGGCCTGGCGGATAGATCGTTTTTCGGAGCTCTTTCTCCGTACGGAGATGAAGTGCTAACTGTTGAAAATAGTCAGCATCAAACTCTTTTTTTAAAATAGCCTTCCAGCTGGGATCAATTTGAACAGACATGGTCTGCAAGCTAAAAAAAACTAGCTTTGCACCGTTCTTAATCCCTTTTTCCGGGATCAGATCTTTGTCTTATTGGTCCGGTAGCTCAGTTGAATAGAGCAGC
>CAYYXC010000059.1:539-8688 GCA_964475505.1 uncultured Chitinophaga sp. | reverse complement strand
CTTCCACTTCCATTTTATATGCCCACCAATCGGAGAAGGTTGACACAAAGGAGCCGTGCTTCAACATCTTATCAGCCACTTTATATCCTTCGAGAATATGGGTGAACGTGTTCACGGTATAACCCATCTGCTCCGCTACTTTCATGGCTGCGTTGATTTCACTTTGCACATAAGAGTGACAAGTAATGAAGCGCTTCTTCTCCATGATCTCCACTAATGCATCCAATTCCAGGTCGCGGCGAGGCGCTGATCCGGTAAAACCTTTCTTTCCTTTGTTGGCCTCGTATTCTTTCCAGGCACGCTGATAATCTTTAGCACGGGTAAAGGCATCAACCAATACCTGCTCCACTCCCATACGAGTATCGGGGTAGCGGTTATTGCCCAAGGGGGATGAGGAACGCTTAACGTTTTCTCCCAGCGCAAACTTGATCTGTCCGGGCCAGTTACGGAATTTTAAATCCTCATCGTTTCCACCCCAACGCAGTTTCAGCAACTGCGTTTGTCCGCCGATCACATTCGCAGATCCATGTAAAATATGAGAAGAGGTAACACCACCGCTGAGCTGACGATAGATGTTTACATCGTCGGGATTCAAATTATCGCCAATGCGTACCTCAGAGGTAACGGACTGTCCACCCTCATTGATCGAGGCAGCCGCAATATGCGAGTGCTCATCAATGATACCAGGCGTTACATGTTTACCTGTTCCATCAATCACACGGGCGCTGGCATCAGAAAGGTTCTTTCCAATGGCAGCAATTTTTCCATTCTTGATAAGAACATCAGTCTCTTTCAATACGCCCTCCTGCTCGCTGGTCCACACCGTTGCGTTCTTGATAAGCAGGGTTTCCTGTTTGGGACGATCCTCTTCCTTCCATCCAAAAGGGAGCAAGGGATAAGTCACCGCACCCAGTACAGGCGCGTCTTTCTTTTTAGCAGAATCAGACTTGAATTCACCTGCTTTTACCAAGGTGGCAGTCCAACTTAGAGGATTACCCAATGAGTCTGTGCCTGTACCATTCCAGCTGCTTCCATTGACCAATCCACTCAATCGAGTTGCGGTCACAGGTAATTGTTGGCTCATAGAACCCATGCCTCCTGGAGCCATCCCACCCATGGGCCGACGGCTGCTGTCAGCTCCGGGTGCACCTGCTCCACGCATGCGTTTCGATTGCGGCGCATAACTGAATTTGATCTGCTTGCCATCCACACTGAGTTTGGAGAGCAACGTGTCTTTTGCATACAAAGAAGTAGCACCACCGCTTTTTACTTCGAGTGTGTATTGTTCGGTACCGGAGGGACCATTCACAGATAACGTATACGTACCGTTGATGGCACCTGCATCCTCTTTGATAGTGTATTTGATACCCTGCACCCAGTTTTGTAAAACGGTTGAGCGATCTTGGAAAATGGGACCGCTGGTGATCAGAAAATTCGCAAGTTTGCCCGCCTCAATAGAACCGACCATCTCCGAAACGCCCAAGGTTTTTGCAGGTGTCAGCGTAAGTGCATCCAGTGCAGCGCTTTCAGACAATCCGTATTCCATTGATTTTTTCAGGGCAGATCCAAATTGGGAAACAGACTTGAGATCTGCAGTGGTAAGACAAAAAGGAATGCCTGCTTTCTCAAAAGAGGCGGTCAAGGATGGGGCTAACTCCCAATGCTTCATATCCCCCAAGGAAACAAATCGAGCATCATTTGGGTCCTCAACATCCTGTGCAAGCGGAAAATTCATGGGAAGGATGAAGGTGGCATTGGTGGATTTCATTTCACGAATGCGCTGATATTCATTTTGCCCGGCTTTGATGATATACTGCACACCGAATTCATCTCCGATGCGATCGGCGCGCAGATCGTTCCACTTATCACCTGCCTCGAATACTTGAGGCAGGGAGCGTATTTCGTTGAATGCTTTTAAAGAGAGATTGGTCCCCTCTGCAGCGGGCTTATTCTTGTACCACTCCGCGTCGAGATAAGTCTGACGCAGTAAAGCGATAGAACCCATCATAGAACTGGGATAACTCTGTGTAGAAGACCCCTTGCTGAATGAGTAATGTGCAGATGCTTTTTCTTTCAACACCACCAGATTTTCTTTTTCCGTTGCGAGAGTAACCAGCGCACCCGTACCACGGGCAATGCCATCACGCACGTGAGTAAGTACTGTGCCAAATCCCGCCTCCCGCAAAGATTTTGCTTGTGATTCATTTACGGAGAAGGAAGCGTAGGCGTTTACTTCGGGACGAATCGCCTGATTCCATCCAAATGGCCCTTTGGTGGCAGTTTCCAATTGGGGCTGTTGGGCAAAATTGAATCCCCCGCCCCGACCGGTGTTTTGCATAGTCGGCATACCATAATCCGCATAGAGATCGATGAAAGAGGGATAAATGAATTTATTTGTGCAATCAATTTCCACGGCACCTACCGGCACGGGCAATCCGGCCCCCACCGCGATTATTTTTCCATCGCGAATCACGAGCGTGGCGTTGTTGATGGTGGACTTGGAATGCTGCACCAAGGTGGCATGCGTAAAAGCATAATAACCCTGACGAGGATCGACCACTCCGTTCTCTGGAAAAGTGGGTTGTGCCCAAAGCTGCAAGGAGATCATTCCAAACAGGAGCAGTTGAAAAATTCGGTTGATTGTTTGCATAGTGAAAAAGGGTTGGAAACGTTAAAGTGGGGGGACAAATCAACGGAAAATCCCTGACTCTTTTATTTAAACAAGCAGGGATTTCCTGTAAACTCGCCTTAGTTATAAACCCATAATCCACACAATAGTTCTAAATTTGACCATATCGGTATGACAATCAAGTCCCCCGCCCTAATTCTGCCCGATTTTCGGCGCACCGCTCCGGTAGACCAAACCGGGATAGAAGAAAGGGCCGACCGCTTTACGAAGCGCAGCATCAAGCAATCAGCTAAACGACAGGCACTCAACATGGTGCTGAGCATGATCGACCTGACCACACTGGAGGGGAAGGACACCGATCAGAAAGTCCGCCAACTCTGTTACAAAGCCATGCACCTGCACGATGAGTTGCCGGAGATTCCTACCGTAGCTGCGGTTTGCGTATACCCCACTTTTGTACGTGTGGCCAAAAAGGCCCTTGAGGGATCGGGCGTCAAAGTAGCTTCGGTGGCAACAGCATTTCCCAGCGGACAATCCACCCGCAGCATCAAATTATCCGACACACGTTTTGCAGTAAGTGAAGGAGCCGATGAGGTGGATATGGTAATTAGCCGCGGCAAATTCCATGCCGGCGAATACAATTTCGTCTTCGATGAGATCGCTGCCGTGAAAGAAGCCTGCGGAAAAGCTCGCCTGAAAGTGATACTGGAAACCGGCGAGCTTGGTTCTTTCGATAATGTTCGACGAGCCAGCGACATAGCGCTCTATGCGGGAGCAGATTTTATCAAAACATCGACCGGAAAAATTCAACCGGCTGCTACCTTGCCCGTAACCTTGGTTATGCTTGAGGCCATCCGGGATTTCTATTACAAAACCGGTAAGCAAGTGGGAATGAAACCTGCCGGGGGCATTTCGAAATCAAAATTGGCCTTGCATTACTTGGTTATGCTAAGGGAAACACTGGGCCAAGATTGGATGAGCAACCATTGGTTCCGTTTTGGCGCCAGCAGCTTAGCCAACGATGTGTTGATGCAAATAAGAAAAGAATCTACCGGACAATACCAGTCAGCCGCCTATTTCTCGGTTGACTGATCAACCATAGCAACATGGCGAAATCAACTGTAAAAAAATCAACCGCTCGACCCGTACGACCGCTTCGGTTTGATACCGATTGGCAGTACGATCCGGCACCGGAATCCGCTTCTGCTGCCCGGATCGCGGATCAATACGATCTGTTCATTGACGGCAAATGGCAAAAACCACAGAGCAAAAACTATTTCGACACGATCAATCCTGCCAATGAAAAAACATTGAGTCGCATCGCTGAGGCCAACGAAAAGGATGTGGATCGTGCTGTGCGCGCAGCCCGACAGGCATATGAGAAAGTCTGGAAGAAGACATCACCCGCCGAAAGAGGTAAGTACATATTTCGAATTGCGCGAATGATCCAGGAGAAAGCCCGCGAATTAGCGATCATTGAAACGATGGATGGAGGCAAGCCCATTCGGGAGAGCCGCGATTTTGATGTACCAACGGCTGCTCAACATTTTTTCTACTATGCGGGATGGGCCGATAAACTCAACTATGCCTTTCCGAATAAAAAAGCAGCGCCGTTGGGCGTAGCGGGACAGATCATCCCCTGGAATTTTCCCTTGCTGATGGCCGCATGGAAAATTGCCCCTGCCCTGGCAACCGGCAATACGGTGGTGCTGAAACCTGCGGAAACCACTTCGCTGACCGCCTTGAAATTGGCAGAGATCATTCAAGAAGCCGACTTGCCACCCGGTGTAGTCAACATTGTAACCGGTGACGGAAAAACGGGGGCGGCACTGGTCAATCACCCCGACATAAATAAAATCGCATTCACCGGATCTACAGATGTAGGAAAGATCATTCAGCGCGCCATCGCCGGCACGAATAAACGATCCACCTTGGAGCTGGGAGGCAAAGCAGCGAATATTGTTTTTCAAGATGCACCCCTTGACCAAGCGGTGGAAGGCGTTGTGAATGGAATCTTTTTCAATCAAGGACATGTTTGCTGTGCGGGATCTCGTCTCTACTTGCAGGAATCAATTGCTAAGGAATTCATTCGAAAATTAAAAGACCGCCTTGCCACATTGATCGTGGGAGATCCGATGGACAAGAACACCGATATCGGCGCCATCAATTCAAGAGCACAACTGGAAACCATTCTCAAATACATTCAGATCGGCAAGAAAGAGGGCTCTAGCATCTATCAGCCCGCAGTCAGACTGCCTAAAAAAGGATTTTGGTGTGCGCCCACGCTTTTCACCGACGTAGCACAAAGCAATCGAATTGCACAAGAGGAGATATTTGGTCCCGTCTTAGCCATTCTCACCTTCCGTACCGAAGATGAGGTGATTGAAAAAGCAAATAACACGCCATACGGATTGAGTGCAGGGGTGTGGACCGACAAAGGATCGCGGATCTTTAACATGACCCGTCGCCTGCGTGCCGGAGTGGTATGGGCCAATACGTTCAACAAATTCGATGCCGCTTCACCCTTCGGCGGTTATAAGGAAAGTGGATTTGGACGCGAAGGTGGCTTGCATGGATTATCACCATATTTGGATCTAAACGCATAAACGGAAAGTCATGCCTACAACGAACAAAAACATCAGGCTCTCCGTCCTGAAGACTTACAAGCTTTATATCGGGGGACAGTTTCCTCGAACTGAATCGGGTCGCTTCTATGTGGTGAACGATGCCAATGGAAAACCCTTGGCCAATGCCTGTTTAGCATCTCGAAAAGATCTGCGCGAGGCGGTATCGGCTGCCCGATCTGCATTCGGTGGTTGGAGTGGAAGGACGGCTTACAACCGCGGTCAGATTTTGTATCGGATGGCGGAAGTGTTGGAATCCCGCCGCTTAGAGATGATAACAGAACTAACAAAATCGGGAGCATCAAGCGCAAAGGCCAAAAAAGAGATTGATGCTTGTATTGAAATCTTGATCCACTACGCAGGATGGTGTGATAAGTTTCAGCAATTGGCCAGTACGGTGAATCCGGTGACCAGTTCTCATTTTAATTTTTCTGTTCCCGAACCGATGGGCGTGGTTGGCGTGATAGCTGCTGCTGAAAATGCTTTGCAGGGATTGATAGAAGCGATGGCACCAGTTATCGCCGGTGGTAATACGTGCGTGATCATTGCCAATACACAAATGCCTTTGGCTGCCATCGATTTTGCTGAGGTGCTTGCTACTTCTGATCTTCCAGGCGGTGTAGTGAATATCTTAACAGGTCAGGTTTCCGAATTGATGCCTTGGTTATCGGGACATATGGATGTCAATGCGCTGTTATTAGATCCTTCGGTCGGAATAAATAAAGTAGAAGTTGAGCAGGCAGCAACGTTGAATTTGAAGCGAGTGGTGACACTAAATAAAAAAGATGTTTTGTCGCCTTACCGCATCCTTGACTTACAAGAGATCAAAACAACCTGGCATCCCATTGAAAATATTGCCCCTTCGGGCGCAGCCTATTGATCGATGAAAGCGAGACTGATTTTGCTATTGGGAATATTCATGCTAACGGCATTTAATTTGGATGTCGTAGCCCAGGACACTCTTCCGCGTAATCCAGCCGATTCAGGACTCGTTCGAGTATTTAAAGATCCACGTATTGATCTTTTAGTTGCTAAACAGATCGAAGTCAACGAATTCACCACGCGTGCCGGCAGAAGAGTCACCATGGGATATCGTTTGTTGATCACAAACACAAAGGACAGGCAGGAAGCCATCAATGCAAAGGCCTTGATCTACGAGAAATTTCCGGAGCTGAAATCTTATCTCTGGCACCAGGCACCGTATTACAAACTCAAAGCCGGAAACTTCAAAACAAAAGAGGAAGCGGAATTTTATATGAAGAAAGTCAAGCCTTTATTCGCGAAAGGAATTTTCATCATGAACGATGAGGTTGACACCTATTTCTTAAATACTTTACCGGACCCAAAGCAATGAGCATAGAGTCACGCATCAAGCAACGTGCAAGTGAAATAACACCGCAGGTGATTCAGTGGCGAAGACACTTGCACGCGCATCCGGAGTTGAGTTATCAGGAACATCAGACTTCCGCATTTATACAAGACCGACTCCGGGAGATGGGCATTTCATTTCAAGTGATGTCAAACACTGGTGTCATCGGAGTGATTGAAGGAAAAGATCCTAACAGCCGCGTGATTGCACTGCGCGCCGATATGGATGCGCTACCGATACAAGAGGAAAACGATGTACCCTATCGATCTACCCAACCGGGCATCATGCATGCCTGTGGTCACGACGTGCATACATCTTGCTTGCTGGGCGCGGCACAAATCCTGCAAGAGACAAGAACCGAGTGGAGCGGCAGCGTCAAATTGATCTTTCAACCGGGAGAGGAAAAAAATCCGGGTGGCGCCTCCCTGCTCATTAAAGCAGGCGTATTGGAAAATCCAAAGCCGTCAGCGATCGTTGCCTTGCACGTGAATACCCTGCTAGAAGCCGGTGCGGTTAGTTTTCGTTCGGGAAAAGTGATGGCCAGTGCAGATGAATTGTATTTTACTGTGAAAGGGAAAGGTGGACATGCAGCCTCTCCGCACCTAACCACCGACCCGATTTTGATCAGCGCGCATCTTATCACAGCTCTGCAGCAGCTGATCAGTCGACACAATCAACCATTCAATCCAACAGTCCTATCTATTACTGCTATACATGGAGGCACCACCACCAATATCATTCCGGAGGAAGTGAAATTGATGGGGACCTTTCGCGCAATGGATGAGCAATGGCGTTGGGAAGCACATCAAAAAATTCGTCAGCTTGCCGAAAACCTGGTTCAGTCCATGGGAGGTCAATTGGATCTGCATATTGATGTCGGATATCCCTGTGTGCACAACGACGAACAATTGAACGAGGATGCCCGGACCCTGGCGGCATCTTATCTGGGTGCAGCGAATGTATCTGAAACAGAACTTCGTATGGGTGCAGAGGACTTTGGTTTTTATGCGCAGCAAATACCAGGTTGCTTTTTCCGCCTGGGCACCCGCAACGAAACAAAAGGGATCATTCACGGCGTACATACTCCACGATTTGACGTGGATGAATCAGCAATGGAAACAGGAGTTGGCCTGGTTCGGAGCGAATCTCCATGCCTCCTGACACCCATTTCTCTCGCGGTTTTGTACCTTGCAGCCTCTAACACATTCAAATGCAGAACGACCTGAGGAAACAGCAGGCCCTGGAATATCATGCCAAAGGGCGCCCCGGCAAAATCGAAGTAATTCCTACTAAGGAAGCCAAGACCCAACGCGACTTATCACTTGCCTATTCACCCGGTGTGGCGAGTCCCTGTTTGAAAATCGCCGAAAACCGCGAAAACGTCTATAAATACACCGCCAAAGGAAACTTGGTGGCGGTGATCAGTAATGGAACGGCGGTATTGGGATTGGGTGATATCGGTCCTGAAGCCGGTAAACCTGTTATGGAGGGCAAAGGAGTTTTATTCAAAATTTTTGCCGACATCGA
>CAYYXC010000059.1:0-529 GCA_964475505.1 uncultured Chitinophaga sp. | reverse complement strand
ACATCGAAATAAATGAAAAAGATCCCGTCAAGTTCGTAGAGATCGTAAAGGCACTGGAGCCCACATTCGGAGGCATCAATTTGGAGGACATCAAAGCGCCCGAGTGTTTTTACATCGAACAGGAACTCAAGAAGCAATTGAATATTCCTGTCATGCACGACGATCAGCATGGCACCGCCATCATCAGTGCAGCAGCCTTGCTCAATGCCTTGGAGATCCAAAAGAAAAAAATTGAGAAGGTTCGATTTGTGGTGATGGGTGCTGGTGCAGCTGCCATGGCTTGCATCAAACTGTATGAGGCACTGGGTGCACGTCAAGAAAATTTCTTGCTGTTCGATCGAAAAGGTGTTTTACACAAGGGCCGGACGGATATGGATGAGTTCAAGAAGAACTATGCCAATGCCAAAGGAGAAATGAGTTTGGAGCAGGCAATGAAAGATGCGGATGTGTTCATCGGACTAAGCTCTGGAAATCTGGTCACTCCTGAAATGGTGAAGTCAATGGCAAAAAATCCCATTGTATTTGCCAT
>CAYYXC010000058.1:0-8696 GCA_964475505.1 uncultured Chitinophaga sp. | reverse complement strand
CTACTTGTTGTTTCAGAAAATAATAATTGTTGTTGGAAATAATATCCGACGACCATTTTTCTTTCATCAAAGCAGGATTAGATCTTCCATCCACCGACTGGAATGACCACCAGCTACTGCAATCCCTGACGAAAACTCATCAAGAAAATAAGCCCGGGTACAAAAAATAAATTCGTTGGGGCTGCGCCCCAAACCCCAATTAATCAAAAAGTCAAATGATCAAATAAATTAATCCCTTAGGCAACGAACGGACAGCCCATAAGCCTTACTGCAGTCGTCTCTGCCTACACTGCGGCTATTATACAGGCTACGGGGCCAGGCACCGTAAGTATTGGACTCAGTAGAACTCCACCAGAAACCGTAGTTGTCAATGACACTGAATATATTATTGCCTGCACGGTGCCCGCCTGGAAGACCTGAAAACCCGCTGCTGTTGGTGCCGTTACCGTCTTCAGCCCAGCCCTGCTTGGCTTTCATTTTAGCACCCGCTTTTTCCTTCCCGCCCAAATAGTCCGTAAGAACGGTCCACTCTTTATCACTTGGTATATGCCAAACCTTGGGAGCCAGGCCGCGAGGATCTCTCACAGCATACCAGTTGTACAACTTGCCGTATTTGGCCCCATTGGCTGGATTGTTGTCATAATAACACCAGGCAGGTCTTCCTTCTTGTCCTGCTTTTTCCCATTCAGCATCCGATTTAGCCTCCGGTATAGGATCACCATTACGAAATGTTGATACATCCAAATTCCGGGTCATCCACACCTGCTTGCCAATCGTTACCGATTGAATAGCACCAGATTGACTCCAACTCAGCAGTGGCAATAAAATCACCATAACAAATGAAAAAAACCTTTGACTAATCATGATAATATTAGAAGTTTAATTCTAAAATAAGGATTTTATTAAAAACTGCCGGGTGAGTAAGAGTACTTACCACACACTCTTTAGCCATGAACCGGATAAGGGAAATCAAAACCATAATAAAGCTGTCAAATCAAACATAACTTCGTTAGAAACAGCGGTAGTTAAGTCTACTTGTTATTCAGGAAAATAATAATGGTCTTAAAAGATAACATTCAGACCATCAAAAATCCATCAGGACCACCAAATCTGTCCAAACTCCGTTAGAAACAGCGATGGCAACGACTAATTGATCATTCGAAAAATTACTCGTCCATTCGGTAGAATGGACGGCATTCAAGCCTCCACTCGCCTTATCTGTGCTCCGAGTTGCTGCAACCGAATGTCCAGCTGCTCATACCCTCGATCGATCTGGGTGACATTTTGAATCAAACTTTTTCCCGCTGCACTCAAAGCAGCCAGCAACAATGCAACGCCAGCACGAATATCGGGGCTGCTCATGGTAATGCCGCGTAAGGTCTGTGATCTGCCCAAGCCTATCACATTCGCACGATGGGGATCACACAAAATAATTCGTGCACCCATATCAATGAGCTTATCTACAAAAAATAACCGACTCTCGAACATTTTTTGATGAATAAGTACACTACCCTTCGCCTGTATTGCGGTTACCAATAATATGCTCAAGAGATCCGGGGTAAGTCCAGGCCATGGATGGTCGTAGATCGTCAGAATAGACCCATCCATATTGTCCTGAATTGAGTACGGATGTTCGCCCAGGACTAGTATATCATCGCCAATGACGTTTAATTGAATGCCCAATTGCTTGAACTTTTCCGGGATCAATCCCAACTGATCAACGCCGGCATCACAAATGCGGATGTTCGATCCCGTGAGTGCAGCCATTCCGATGAAAGACCCCACTTCAATCATATCAGGCAACAACCGATGTGAGCAACCCCTTAAACGAACCACTCCCTCTATAGTTAATAAGTTGGAGCGGATGCCCGAGATACGGGCGCCCATACGGTTCAACATATGACACAATTGCTGGATATAGGGCTCGCAGGCTGCATTGTACAAGGTAGTCGTCCCGCTGCCCAGAACGGCCGCCATGATCAAGTTTGCAGTACCCGTAACGGAAGGCTCATCCAACAAAATAGAGGCACCTTTCAACAGATTTGTAGTCAAGTGAAAAGAACCTGGATCGGGGGCGTATCGGTATTGAACGCCCATTTGTTCAAATCCCAGTATATGTGTATCCATCTTTCTTCGACCGATCTTATCACCCCCTGGCTTGGGGATTATGGCCTGCTTGAAACGGGCAAGTAAAGGCCCGGCAAGCATGACTGAGCCACGTATCCGACCTGCTTTTGTATGAAAACCAGGATCATTCAGCCTTGACAAGTCTATTTGGTCAGCCCGGAAACGATACAAACCCTTGTCAACCCGAACCACCTGCACCCCCAAATCTTGTAGAATTTCAATCAACAACCGAACGTCCAAGATATCAGGAACGTTGGCGATCTCCACCTCGTCAGAGGTAAGCAATACAGCACATAATATTTGCAGAGCTTCATTTTTTGCTCCTTGTGGTGTGATAGACCCTTCCAATTGAATTCCGCCGATAACTTCAAATGATTGCATAGATATTAGAGGTATTTTTGTGATGCAAATTTCCAACATTGAGCTCAAAAACTGATATCCAGATCGATCATTCCTTGTCGGGATATCATACATTCGGCGTCAATGTTCGCGCTAGGTTCTTGGCTGTGGCCCATGATTCGATGCAATTGGTTGAAATTCTACGTAGCCCCGAATTCAAACAGTGCCAAGAGAATGGTCTTGAGTGGACAGTGCTAGGACAAGGAAGCAATGTACTTTTTACCGAAGATTTCAACGGGTTTGTTATTATCAACCGAATTCCAGGCATTCGAATACTAAATGAGACAGCCACACAAATGATCGTAGAAGCCGGCGCGGGTGTCATATGGAATGATCTCGTAAGGTGGGCGCTGGCAAATGATCTCGGAGGCATTGAAAACTTGATTCGAATCCCCGGAACAGTAGGTGCAGCCCCCGTACAGAACATCGGTGCGTATGGTATGGAGGTACAACACACTATCGAAGAAGTGACCACTCTTGATCTCAAAACCGGAACAGCCAATATTCTCTCGAAAAATGAATGTGCCTTTGGCTACAGAAATAGCATATTCAAGACAGCCCTTCAAAAAAAATGTATCATCACCGGCGTACGATTCTGCCTAGAAAAAAACCCAAACCCTATACTTACCTATGAGCCAGTTCGCACTGAATTGAGCAAAAAATATATTGCTGCGCCAACCATTCATGACGTAGCGGCTGCGATCGAAGACATACGAGCAAGTAAACTACCTGACCCTGCTTCGATCGGGAATGCAGGCAGCTTTTTCAAAAACCCGGTTCTGGAAAAAAAAGAATTCGAAAAATTGAAAAAAGAGTTTCCGGATTTGAAATACCACGAAACCGATGATGGATACAAAGTTTATGCAGGGTGGCTGCTGGAAAAAACAGGTTGGCGTGGATTTCGAAGGGGTGCGGTTGGCGTCTATGAGAAGCAAGCCCTCATTTTAGTAAATCATGGGGGAGCTACTGGCAAAGAGATCAATGAGCTTGCAAGACAGATTGAATGCTCAATTGAATCCACATTCAGGATCAAACTGGAGCGAGAAGTGCAATGCATGCCCTCCGTAACAAGCCTATGTGATAGTTCTATCTGAATATTAAGTATCCGACCCATTACAAAAAGGATATAATGAGCTCAAAATAGCAGCACCCATCATCCTCCGAACAAAAGAAGTCCAGCACATAAATCAGTGCATACCAGTAAGTACTCCTAGCTGACAGTTTAAAAAATGAATATTAGTCTTAAAAATAAACTGTTATAAAAATAATCTCGATTGAGGAAGGGCTAGATCATTTCCTTCCATAAGACATAAAGGCTTTCATGTCAGCACTAACCTCGTTAGAACCAGTGGCAATCAATCCTACTTGTTATTTCGGAAAATAATAATGGTTTTAAAGAACAACATTAAAGCACTAAAATTCTATCAAAGCCATTAAATCAGCCCTAAATTCGTTAGAACCAACGGCAGCCAGAGTACTTTCAAAATTTTTAGGTACAAAAAATCACAACTAAATAATGAGATTACGTAAACTAATGAATCACATACAAGAATTATTTATGGGAGAATTTGAAATGTTTATTGTAATATAAATTTAAAAATAATTTATTCCTTGAGTCAATTTAATTAGAATAATTGTCTTAATCCTTGATGCAACGAACAGAATAACCTTGCCCTGCCGGAGTAGCGTATCTTTCTAATATACCGTGGCCAAAATATAGAGCCCTAATCCAGGCGCTTCCCGGTGTACTTTCAGTAGCACTCCACCAATATCCGTTGTTACCTATGTCCACAAAAACGCCGGACCAGTCCCGCCTACCAGCAGGCAGCCCTGTCAATCCCGTAGCATTTGTTGCTCCTACATTTGGAGATGTCCATAAAGAAGTTCCAGTAGCTTTAATTTTACCACCAACATTCCCAGGATTCATTGCATTTAGAATATTAATTAATGTATTCCACTCTAACTCTGAAGGTACATGCCAGCCAGCTGGACAAAGTCCTCTTGGATCATTTACAGCGTACCAATTATAGAGTTTACCATAGATATCGCCATTTGAAATGCTGTTGCCATAATTACAATAAGCTGAGGAGGTTAAGTTTGACCATGCAGTTCCATCAGATACGAGTTGAATTGAAGTTCCATCTCTGAAGTTTGTCACATTTAAGTTTTCGGACATCCATACCTGACTACCGATGCGAATGGAGGGATAATCGGTTGGAACGGAAGTTCCTCCAGCAGGTCCTTGTGGACCTGTCGCACCCGTTGGGCCAGTTGGACCTGGAACACCTTGTATTCCCTGTAATCCCTGAGGGCCCTGCAGCCCTTGTGGCCCAACCAGCGAAACTCCCGTCGGCCACGTACCACTTGCCTTTGGACCAAATAAGGTGTTACTAGCGGTATTGATGTAAAAATCACCATTTGAGCCTGTTGATGGCAATGGATTAGCTGTTCCACTGAGAATCGTTTTGCCATCTGCCCCTGCCAAACCCTGAGGACCTTGCAGCCCGGTGGTACCCTGCGGACCAGCTGGGCCTGTAGCCCCTGTTGCTCCACTAGGACCCGTTAATCCAATCGGACCTTGTATACCCTGAGGACCGGTTGCACCTGTACCACCAGTCAGTCCAATTGGTCCCTGAGGGCCCTGCAGCCCTTGTGGCCCAACCAGCGAAACTCCCGTCGGCCACGTACCACTTGCCTTTGGACCAAATAAGGTGTTACTAGCGGTATTGATGTAAAAATCACCATTTGAGCCTGTTGATGGCAATGGATTAGCTGTTCCACTGAGAATCGTTTTGCCATCTGCCCCTGCCAAACCCTGAGGACCTTGCAGCCCGGTGGTACCCTGCGGACCAGCTGGGCCTGTAGCCCCTGTTGCTCCACTAGGACCCGTTAATCCAATCGGACCTTGTATACCCTGAGGACCGGTTGCACCTGTACCACCAGTCAGTCCAATTGGTCCCTGAGGGCCTTGTGGTCCTGCAGGACCAGTCGGGCCTATCAACGAAGTTCCACTGCCCCAACCGGAATTTGTTTTAGGTCCAAATAACTGATACGTAATTGTATTCAGATACATATCGCCATTCTGGCCAATAGAAGGCAATGGATTTGTGATATCCGCTAAAAACATACTTGTTCCACTTCGATTCGAGTAAAACGAATACGGTACACTCCAAAACTGTGTTACACCTACATCCAAATAGTTCGCATTGGGATTCCAATTTGGATCGGGTAATGTAGGAGCAACTGCCACCGCCAGGTTAAAAAAGTATACTCCCGTGCCCCAGTTGATGTCACTAAAATTCACTGCTGTTCCTGATAGCCGTGTTCCTTTTCCCACGGTGATGGTGAACACCCCTTCTCCATTGGTAGTAGTCTGGTGCGACTCTTCCCAGGCTACCGAGCCAGTCGGCGTAGAGGCGATGATCTTATCCTTGATAAACACATTCCGAAGCGGGGCTGCATTTCCCCGGGCATCCCGAGCAACTGCCTGGAAAGAAATCCCCTGCGGCGATTGGGCGTTCGCTTGCCCAGCGACTAACACGATCAATAAAAAAGCAAAAAAACGTTTCATATCAGTAAAGTGTATTGATGAGTTTTAAGGTATGTGTCTTGCCCTTATGTTCCAGACTGACAACATAAAGACCAGCAGCAAGAAGTTTAGTATTTAGTACATAACCAGCAAAAAAATCAGATCCGATGCAACTACGATTCTGGATCAGCCTGCCGGAGAGGTCGCTAATAAGCAGTTGAATGCGGTCCGTTGGAGCAATGGGGCCAACCATAAATATGCGTGTATTACCTGGTGCTGGGTTCGGAATTAATTTGAAGGCAATGATATCCACTGATGAATTTTCTGAGCAAGAGGGATTAAATAAGGCACTTCCTGTGGAAGTTGCCGAGAATACGACAATCCCATTGGATACCCGAATACAGCCCTTATCACTGGACAACAAGATGGGTCCTGAGAAGGTACTAGCCGATGAACCCGGTAGCGACATGGTTCCAAATGCAAACGAAGTGGCTAGCTGCGCATTCATATTTTGGGCAGCAAACAAAACCAATATGAAAAACAGTCTTTTCATCTCAAAGTACAAAGACAAGGCGATAGGTGGTTGATGCCAGCGTATACTCGACGTCGAGCTGTGTGGAATTACAAGCCTTGACGGTGTACACGATGGTTCTGGATCCACCCGATGCGTTAGTCGTGATCTCCGAGATAGACTGCACAGAGGCAACAGAATATGTTCCCAAGTAACCATCCGAATCCAGCCAAGTGTTATCAACTTTATACGTCTTCGTATATCGCGCTTGGCCCGGCGTCAATGTCATTTGTGTGCCATTCACATAAAGTTTACTGAGATTCCAAGTCTTCGTCAATCCATTGTTCAAATTTGATTTGATCGTATCAACCGTAGCCTCTCCACTCCCATCTTTCTTACAAGAAAAAAGGAATAGCACTAAGAAAGAAGTAATTACGTAGCCCTTTAAAGAGAACATGTTGAAGTGATCATTTAGATGATTGTATAATTCAATATAACTTAAAGCCCGATAAAAATAACAAATAATTAAAAATAAATGGAAGAAGAACCAACATTGTGTGCCTGGATGTAATAACGATTATTTGATGCTGACCCTCTCCCATATTTCAGACACCGATTTTTGTAGAAACCAGGCTTGATTTTATGTATTTTATCGGTGTCATATTGTTCTACGAACTGTGTGGCCTGAATTGGTTGTAATCCTGTCGCCACTGCTCTGCCGGAACTCTCACATCCTCAAGGTTGTAAAACAGATAGGCATCCAAAAGCTCCTTCCTCATAGATTCGTTTTTGCGTCTAACAAAGGCGTTTTGCACTGGCTTGCAAGGCTGGATGAACTGTAGGCGTAAGAGGGATGCCTATATATTATTTTAGAAAATAATAATGGTTTAAAAGAATAACAAATAGACCGCTAAAAATCCATCAGGGCCGTAAAATCAGCCCTGATTTCGTTAGAACCAGCGGTAGTCAAGCCTACATGACTTCCAAAAAGGCAATCTGCATCCGGGTTGCCTTTTTGATTTTTTCCTGAAGACCTTGATAGCAAGGCGATTTGACCGAATATAGAATTGATGCGAGGTATAGGAAAATAATCCAGTCCTGATAGCCCAATCAACAATAACTATTGATTCCCCGCAACAATTTCTTTTGACGTAAGCTGTATACTGGCATGAATATTACCAGACGTTGAATTATAGAATTTTATTTGATTGAGTACAGAAGCTGAAGCGGTAGCACTAATGATGAATTTACCAGCAGTGCTGGCCGTTCCAGGACTGGCGTAGACTCCTTGCCAACCACTTATGGTCAATATCTTTCCAGCAGTGAAGGTGCCAAGATTAGTAAATGTAAGACTATGTGCGCCGCTGCCTACCAGGCGTAAAGTTGAATTATCTGATAAAGCAAGGGAGTTAAATGTATTACTAAAACCAACGGAACTAAATTCACCGCCATTTAGAATTAATCCACTGCCCGTTGGTATACTATTACTTGCCCCCAACTGCAACGTACCACCACTCACCGTCGTAGTACCGATATACGTGTTCACACTCTTGAGAATAAACGTACCTGAACCACTCTTGGTAAAATTACCCCCACTAATCACCCCAGACACCTGACCATCATTCACCCCAGCTGTAGTGGCCGTATTGGTCGTACTGATCGCAATATTCCCCGTAGTAAGACTACTGTTATTACTATACGCCCCCCCATTGCTAATAGACCCCCTTAACGATACACTAGCACCACTGATCGATACATCACCACCCCTACTATACGCATTATTCCAGGAAGAATACCCCCCAATCGCATTCAGCGTACCTGCACTAGAAGTATTGACGTTCCCCGTCGCATTCAATGAGATCGAACCCGCAGGCCCAATACCACTATAACCATTGTTGTCATGCGCATTCGTACTAATCGCTGAGGTAATACTAATATTACCCCCAGCAGTCAACACCACACTCATCGATGCCCGATTACTAGTACCAACACCCGTGTTTGCAGCCAAGTTAATCGCACTCGTTACATTAATATCTCCCGCAGCATCCACCGTAAACGTATAGGCCGTACTCTGCTGATTAGCCGCCGTAATCGTAGTAGCAATATTCACATTCCCCACCTGCGTGCCCG
>CAYYXC010000057.1:1738-8788 GCA_964475505.1 uncultured Chitinophaga sp. | reverse complement strand
CTTGTGGTACTTTTTCCATTTCCATTTTTCCTTTTGCCCCTACAAATTGGAAAAGGGAATCTGGTGCCAAGGCACGGATCGCTTCAGCAATGGCAATGGCAGGGAAGATATGTCCACCCGTGCCTCCTCCTGCTATGATGAAACGTTGACTCATGCGGGTTGTGGTTCGGGGGTTGAGGGTTCAGTATTTCCTTCTTGCTGCTCGACGTGACGAGCCACACTCAATATGATGCCGATGGAGATACAGGTAAAAATGAAGCTGGTTCCACCCATACTCACTAAAGGCAGGGTTACACCAGTTACGGGAAAGAGATTCACGGTTACAGCCATGTTCGCCATGGCCTGTATCGCCAATGTGAAACTGAGTCCTAGTGCCAGAAAAGCACCGAAGGCATATGGACAACGTTTAAATATTCGAATACAGCGATAGAGAAAAACCAGATACACAAATAATATAAATGCTCCTCCGGCAATACCATACTCCTCAATGATGATGGCATAAATAAAATCGTTATAGGCTTGAGGAAGAAAATCCCGTGTAGTGCTTCGGCCAGGACCTACGCCTACCAGACCTCCTCGGGAGATAGCGATCTTTGCCTGATTAACCTGATAAGCATCATCATTCACATCATCACTTCCATAAATAAAGTTTTCTACCCGTTTCACCCAAGTATTGACGCGGAGCGTTAGGGCAGAACCGCTGCTCACCACAGGTGCAACTTCATCTTGCTCACTGCCTCGCTGATTGTGTTGCGTAATGGCAGCCAACACCAGCATCACTAATGGAATAAGCGCCAAGCCAATTGTAGCAAACAGATGCTTTGTGCTTGCTCGTCCTATGAAGAGCAGCAATAAACAACTTGCCCCCAGCAACAAAGCCGTGGACAGGTTGGCCGGTGCGATCAGTCCGCAGATCACCACTACCGGCAGGATCAGCGGCAAAAATCCTTTTTTAAAATCCTTGATCTGCTCTTGGCGCTTGCTGATTCCTCTGGAGATATACATAAACAAAGCAAGCTTAGCAAAGTCCGAAGACTGAAGTGTCATATTGATGATAGGAAGCTTGATCCAACGACTTCCCTCGTTCATCTTTACCCCAAAAAAGAGTGTGTATATCAATAAAGGAATAGAGATCAGAAAAGCGATCTGAGCGATGCGGGAATAATACTTGTAATTGATTCGGTGAGCGAAATAAACCATCGCGATACCAAAAATGATAAAGCCAACCTGCTTGATGAGGTATATTTCAGTATTGCCTTTGTATTTCTTGTATGCTAATAGTCCAGTAGAGCTATAGACAGCCAGCAGAGAGACGAGGGTCAGGAGCACTACCAGTCCCCAAATAACCTGATCCCCTTTCGTGTTGTGCACGATCTGGGCCGGGTCAAACAATGACCTGCGTTCCGTCTGCGTGGCTGTCAGCTCCTGGTTTTCCATATTAAAGATTCTTAACTGCTTGTTTGAACTGATGACCGCGATCCTCAAAATTTTTGAACAGATCAAAGCTGGCGCAGGCCGGACTCAACAACACCACATCTCCTTTCTCTGCCAATTGAAAGGATGTCTGTACAGCTTCGGTTGCAGAATGTGCATCAACAATAACCGGAACAACATCGGAGAAGGCCTCGTGAATCTTTTGCGAATCAGTTCCCATGCAAACGATCGCTTTTACTTTCTCCTTTACCAGGTCAAGGATCAATCCGTAATCGTTTCCTTTATCCACGCCACCCAAAATCAGCACCGTTGGCCGCGTCATGCTTTCCAGCGCATACCAAACTGAGTTTACGTTGGTTGCTTTGCTGTCGTTGATAAATAGCACGCCACGTACTGTAGCAACTGGCTCCAGCCGATGTTCCACTCCTTGAAAATCCATCACCGCCTCTCGGATCTTCTCCTTTCGGATATCAATCGTAGCAGCCGCTACACAGGCAGCCATGGTGTTGTACTGATTGTGCTTTCCTTTCAGGGCAAAATCAAAAACACTCATGGTTACATAGTCCTGACTGGTACGCACATACATATCGCCGTCCTTGATGAAGGCTCCGTGGTTTAGTTCTCTTTTCATGGTAATGGGTCGCACTGTGGCATTTATAGTAATGGATGAAAGGGCTTTTTGAGTTACCTCATCGTCGAGGTTATAGATGAACACATCGCTGTCCGTCTGATTGAGTGTGATACGGAATTTGCTTCGTACATAGTTCTCCATCTTGTAAGCGTATCGATCGAGATGGTCTTCAGTGATATTGGTCAATATGGCAACGTGCGGACGAAAGGTTATGATGTCGTCCAATTGAAAACTGCTCACCTCCACCACATAAAAAGGCTTAGGCGCCTCCGCTACTTGCCAGGCAAAAGAGCGACCGATATTTCCAACCAAGGCCGCATCCAAGCCGGCTTTCTGACAGATATGCCAAAGCAAAGTGGTAGTAGTACTTTTTCCATTGGTACCAGTAACAGCAAGAACCCGGCTATCTCCGATATAACGATACGCGAGTTCAATCTCGCTGATCACAGCAATGCCCATAGAGCGAAGGGCCATCACGGTAGGACTCGTTTCAGGTATTCCCGGACTTTTCACTACCTCATCAGCTGTCTTCAACCGATCCATCGAGTGCTGCTCTTCCTCAAATTCAATTCCCGCATCTGTAAGCGTGGAGCGATAAGCAGGCGTAAGTCGTCCCTTTTCGGAGAGGAACACATCATACCCCTTCCGCTTGCCCAGTATGGCAGCACCCACACCGCTTTCGCCTCCTCCTAGTATGACTAACTTTCGCTTCATTTACTTACTGTTCTTGCCTCAGTTTGTTTATTAGTTATTGAGCTTATCGAATTTTCAGTGTTACAATACTTAATACCACCAACAGGACTGTCACGATCCAAAATCGATTCACGATCTTAACCTCGTGGAATCCCAGTTTTTGAAAATGATGGTGAATGGGCGCGATCAGAAAAATTCGACGACCCACCCCATACTTACGCTTGGTGTATTTGAAATACCCCACCTGTATCATCACACTCAATGATTCCACCAGAAACACTCCACAGAAGATGGGAATCAACAATTCTTTGTGAACAATGATCGCCAGGGCTGCGATGATCCCACCCAAGGTGAGACTACCGGTATCGCCCATAAACATCTGGGCTGGATAAGAATTGTACCAGAGAAATCCGATGCACGCTCCGATCATCGCGGCAATGAAAACAGATAACTCTCCCAGATTGGGGATGTACATGATATTCAAATATTCTGCGATCACCAGATTGCCGCTCGCGTAAGCAAAAATGCCCAGCAATACCCCGATGATAGCCGAAGTACCTGTGGCCAATCCATCCAATCCGTCCGTTAGATTCGCACCGTTCGATACGGCTGTAATGATGAAAATGACCACTAGGATATAAAGCACCCAATCGTACGAACGCAGCCCCTCAGGTAAAAGTTTGGAGTAATTGAATTCGTGGTTTTTTACAAAAGGTATTGTTGTGATGGGCGTTTTGGTTTCTACATAATATTTGGATTTCCCGTTTACATTTTTGACGATCACGTCGCTCTCCATTTGGGATGTCTGAGGTGTACCGATGTACTCTCTCCAAATTTTTACTTCACTGTTGAAGTAAAGCGTAGCACCTACGATGATACCCAGTCCCACCTGACCTAGTATTTTGAAACGACCAGCAAGTCCATCGTCATCCGATTTTTTATATGCCACCCCCTGCGCCTGCGCTCTACGCTTTCCGCGCAGTTTCAAGTAGTCATCTATAAATCCGATGATACCTAACCAAAGGGTACTGATCAACATAAGTTGAACATATACTTTCGACAGATCAGCCAGCAACAGGGTGGGAATAAGAATACCGAGCAGGATGATGATTCCGCCCATGGTGGGGGTATCACGCTTCAGATTCTCTCCCTCCACACCAAGGTTGCGTATGCTCTCACTGAACTGTCGTGCCTGTAAAAACCGGATCAATTTTTTCCCATATACCAGGGTGATGAATAAAGACAAAAGCACTGCCATCAACGTCCGGAACGTGATGAAGCGGAACAATTCGATTCCAGCGAACCGGATCCCTTCTTCTTTCAACCAATCAAACAGATGATAGAGCATGTCTTAAATTATTTTTCGAGGAGTTGAAAAAATTCCAGCAACACTTCCTTGTCATTGAATGGTTCTTTATTACCTGCTACCAATTGATAATTCTCGTGTCCTTTACCCGCGACCAACACGATATCGTTTGGTTGCGCCAATTGAACGGCTGTTTTGATCGCTTCCCGACGGTCCAAAATATTCAGGCACTTGCGCCGCTCGGAGGGATTGAGTTCCCGCTCCATATCAGCAATGATGTTTTTGGGATCCTCGAAGCGGGGATTATCACTGGTGAAGATCACTTGGTCGCTCAACGCACAGGCTGCTGATGCCATCACAGGTCGCTTGGTCGCATCGCGGTTTCCGCCGCAACCCACTACCGTAATGACGCGTTGGTTGCCCTGCCGAAGCCTACCGATGGTACTGAGTACATTTTGTAAAGCATCGGGCGTATGTGCATAGTCGATGATGCCCAACAATCCGGTTTTCTCGGACCGATAGCAGTCAAATCGGCCAGTTGCCCCCGTGAGTTTACTAAGCTCCGTGAGGATTTGATGACGATCTTCGATCAGCATGCAGGCAGCACCGTACACGGCGAGGATGTTGTATGCGTTGAATTCCCCAATCAACCGGAAATGAACATCTGTTTGGTCGATCGAGAGTAGCAATCCGTCCAGTCCATTCTCCAAAATCTTGCCTTTGAAATCGGCTATGGTTCGGAAGGCATAATAAACGGAGCGAGCACCCGTATTTTGTAACATCACCTGCCCACGCTTATCATCTGCATTGCTGAGCGCAAATGCTTTTGATGACAGCCCGTCGAAGAATGATTTTTTAACGCGGATATATTCATCGAAGGTTTGGTGATAATCGAGATGATCGTGTGTGATGTTGGTGAAAATGCCTCCACTGAAATCAATACCATGCACACGATGCTGATGGATGGCGTGTGAACTCACCTCCATAAACACATGCGTGCATCCGGCATCCACCATCTGACGAAATAGTTGATGTAACTGGATGGCATCGGGGGTGGTGTGGGTAGATTCAATTACCTGACCGGCCACTTGATTTTCTACGGTGCTCAGCAAACCGCATCGATACCGAAGCGATACGAATAACTTATAAAGCAGGGTTGCCACCGTTGTTTTTCCATTGGTGCCGGTTACACCTACGATGGTCAGTCGGTTGGCAGGATTTCCATAAAAATTCGCCGCCATGTATGCCAGTGCCGTTGCGGTGTTGCTCGTTTGTACCCAAGAGACATTGGCTGCCTCATCGGAAGGAGCCGTTTCCGCAACAATGAGGCAAGCGCCATTGGCCAATGCCTGAGAAATAAAATCATGTCCATCGACCTTAGTCCCCCGCAGCGCAATGAAAGCAGATCCGGGCGTGACGTTACGTGAATCGGTGTGCAATGCCTTTACCGGCACGGACAGGTCACCCTGCACCAACTGCAAAGACACCCGATATAATATTTCGCTCGCGATCATCATTAACTCAATTCAAGGGTCAATTTTCCACCACGGGAAAGGGGGCTACCCGGCGGGATCGACTGACCAATTATTTTTCCTTTTCCTTTTACATCGATACGAATACCCATACGCATACGCTCCACTTGCAACAAGGCATCTCGCAAACTCATCCCCCGCAGGTCGGGCATACCAGTTGCAGCCATTGACTGTACGCGCCACTGATGCTTGGTCTGCTTTGCATGTACCTTAACGATATCTGTCTGAGTAGCTGAATCAATTCGCGTCAATCCCATCTTATCATATACCCGCTGCAGTGAGGTGCGACTGCCAGCATAAATGGATAAACTACTGTCCGCCTGGGCGATCAATCGATTCGGTTGTGGCGATTCAACGTAGAGCGCATGAAGTTTTGTAGCGATCTCTTTGAATACCGGAGCAGCCAAGGAACCACCGTAGATATTAGCGGCACCAGGTTTGGAGCGGATCAGCACAATGCAACTATAGAGCGGACGATCGGCAGGAAAATAACCGGCAAAGGAGGCTTGATACACTCCATCCTTATACTGATAGGTGCCATCCCATACCTGCGCAGTTCCGGTTTTTCCGGCAACGCTAAAGGGCAGATCCTTGAAGACTTTTTTAGCCGTACCCTCTGTAACCACCGCTTCCAGTGAAAGGCGTGCCGATTCGATCACGTCTTTGCGTGCGATGGAGGAGCTTAATACGATTGGACTGAATCCACGATAGATGACGCCTCCTTGCCGGATCGAGTTAACCAAGTAAGGCTTCATCATTTTGCCGCCATTGGCAACAGCATTGTACAAGGTGAGTGTGTGAAGCGGGCTCACCTGCAAACCGTAACCAAAACTCATCCACAACATGTTTCCGACCGAACTTCCTTTTTGATCAAGCGGATTCAGTCGAGGCTTGGGAACATCTGTGAGATCAATGGGTGACCGATTGACCATGCCGTAGCGATCTAAATATTCTCTCAGTTCAGTTGGCTTACTTCCAAATGCTTTCAATGCCAGCCGACTCATTCCGATGTTTGAACTGTGAGAGAAGCACTCGCGTACTGTCAGCACCGGCTTGGGGGATCGCTCCGCATCTGTAACCCACTTGGATCCTACCAGCCCCTTTCCGGAGGAACCAATCATGACCGTATCCTCAATGGAAGAGGTCCTTTTCTCCAATACAGCTAATAATGTTGCCAGCTTGATGGTTGAACCGGGTTCGGTATTACGAAGTGCGTAGTTGTCATCTTCCCAATAAGTTCCGTCGGGCCGACGACCTAGGTTTGCAATTGCCTTGATCTTTCCGGTAGCCGTTTCCATCACGATGGCCGTTCCATACAATGCTTCATTGCGCTCAAGTTGTTGCAACAAGGCCTGCTCGGCAATGTCCTGAATGGCCAGGTCAAGGGTTGTATAGATATCTTTTCCGTCGAGCGGTTCAGTTTCGGTACCATCGATTGGAATAGCAGTCCCAGG
>CAYYXC010000057.1:0-1728 GCA_964475505.1 uncultured Chitinophaga sp. | reverse complement strand
CCCAGGTGCTACATATCGAACCATGCGCTGACCATCCCGCCCACTCAAAAGAGAATCATAGCTTTTCTCAATACCGACGTTCATCTTCTTCATCTTTCCGTCAGACAAAATGTATTCACGGGAGAGTCCGACTGTACGGTTGGCCAAAAGACCATAAGGGACCAACCGCTTGGTATGAACTTCCACAATGAGTCCGCTCTTGTTTCTTCCTAAATTGGCCAGCGGGAATTTTCGGAAAGCCTTGTATTGCTCAAAACTGAGTTTCTTCTTCAGTGGGAAATAGCGATCGCCTCGTTTATAGGCCGCATTGAATTCACTTGCATAAGCCAGCGCCGTTTTGTCGCCGAAGTATAGCGATAGGGCTCGTGCAAAAGAATCAATCTTCTCGTGAAAGACCCTCCCCTTTTTCTCTCGCAAACCATCTGCCTTGAAATCAATGTAAACATCAAAAGTGGGAATGGAGGTGCTAAGCATCTCGCCGTTCTCTGTATAAATCGTGCCGCGCTGTGCATCGAGCGAGACGAATCGCTGACGCATGCTGTCACTCAAAGCACGCCAATGACTGCCCTCGACCTGCTGAATGTATACGGCACGACCCAAGATCATGAAGCCCAAGAGGGCGATCCCGATGAAACTCAGGTACACACGGCCCAATATGTCGCGCTTCGTATCCATCAGTCAGTTTGCCGTGTTGTTTGGTTAGCGGAATCGGTCAGGACCCAAGGGGAACCCGTAAGCTCTTTGAGCCCTAATGGCGCTACCGCCTTGGAAACTTCGCTGGGCTTGCTGCGAGCAAGCAATTCGCCCTTGGCGGTGATGTATTCGTATTGCAACTCCCGGATCTCTTTCTCGGCTAATTGTATCTGACGAATAGTTTTGTTGGCCCAGTGACCGTTGTAGATGTATAAAACCCCAAAGAATGTGAGATAGAGGATGAAGGGAAGCTGACGAACCAGTGACGGGTAGTTCAACCAGTGCTTCCAATTCAATCTGATCTCGTTTGATGACATCTGCTGTTGGGTGTAGTTCGTTTATTGTTCTGCCAAAACATTCATCGCTTTTGAGCGATCCGCAGTTTGGCGCTGCGGGATCTGGGATTGATTCGTTTCTCCTCCTCAGTTGGTTCAATGGGCTTACGGGTAATTACCTCCAAGGGAGAAATCACTTCCGTTTGCGTAAAGGGATTGGGGTCCGGTTCTTGAAAAGAACCGCGTTTGAAAAATTGTTTCACCAATCGATCCTCAATGGAATGAAAGGTGATGATCGCTGCCCGCGTACCGGGACGAAGCACCAACGGCAATTGCTCGAGCAATTCCTGCAACGCTGGCATTTCTTCGTTGACCTCCATGCGCAAGGCCTGAAATACTTGGGCGAAATACTTACTGGGATTTCCCTTCACGATCTCTCGGATAACATCCTTAAGCGAAGCCGTAGTGTCGATGGAAACATGCTTGCGCTGCTCCACCAGGTAACGAGCAAGGGTGCGGGCATTGGTCACTTCCCCATACCGCTCGAAAATTCGGTGCAAGTCTGCTTCTGAATACTGCGCGATCACATCGGCTGCCGTTTGTGTCTGCCGCTGATCCATCCGCATGTCCAGTGGTCCTTCAAAACGAATGGAGAATCCACGACCTGCTTCATCGAATTGATGACTGCTCACACCAAGATCAGCCAGCACTCCATCCACCTGCTCCACGCCTGACAATCGAAGGAAACGACGGAGGTGAC
>CAYYXC010000056.1:4331-8799 GCA_964475505.1 uncultured Chitinophaga sp. | reverse complement strand
CACCATTGGCAATGTACCCGTCACTTAAAAACATCACGGGAGTCATATGCTGCACTGCAATACGAGCAGCCTCAAATACCGCAGCAAAACAATCCGCCGGAGTAGAAGCAGAAACAATCGGCATCGGACATTCTCCATTGCGTCCGTAATAAGCCTGCATCAAATCACTCTGCTCCGTTTTCGTAGGCAAACCGGTAGACGGACCACCCCTCTGTATGTTTATTACCAGTAAGGGAATCTCCAACATCACTGCTAATCCCATTGCTTCTCCTTTGAGCGCAATACCCGGACCACTCGATGTGGTAACACCCAGCGAACCACCGTACGAAGCACCAATGGCTGCGGTAATGGCCGCGATCTCATCTTCGGCCTGAAATGTTCGAACGCCAAAATTTTTATGCCGACTCAGCTCATGCAAAATGTCCGAAGCAGGCGTAATGGGATAAGTACCCAGAAACAACGGCAAACCGGAACGCTGTGAAGCAGCGATCAATCCATAGGCCAGGGCCTGGTTGCCCATGATAGAGCGATAGGTACCCGAGGCCATCTTAGCGCTGGCAACGGTATAAGTGGTGGTGAATGTATCGGTGGTTTCCCCGTAGGCATAACCTGCTTTCAACACCTTGAGGTTGCTCTCGAGGATCTCTGGCTTTTTGGAAAACTTATCCCGCAGGAACTGCTCTGTATTGGTCATGTCGCGGTTGTACATCCAATACAAGAAGCCAAGCACAAACATGTTCTTTGCGCGGTCCTTCTCTTTTTGTCCGAGTGGGATTTCCTTCAGCGCCTCACGGGTCATCTTGGTCACATCCATCCGAATCACCTCGTAATTGGTGAGACTGTCGTTCTCGAGGGGATTCACCCCTTCCGGGTAATTGGCGAGCCGGAGATTCTTGGCATCGAATCCGTCTATGTTGACAATGATCTTTCCGCCTTTCTTAAGTGAAGTAAGATTCACCTTGAGTGCAGCCGCATTCATGGCTACCAACACATCACAGGCATCACCGGGGGTGAAAACGCGGTCGGATGAAAAACGAAGTTGAAAACCACTCACACCCGGAACCGTTCCCTGCGGTGCACGGATCTCGGCCGGAAAATCAGGGAAGGTGGCCAGATCGATCCCGAGTAAAGCAGTATTGTTGGTGAATTGCGTACCAGTCAACTGCATACCATCGCCGCTGTCGCCGGCGAATTTGATCACCACATCTGCTAATTGTTCTTGCTTCCTCGACATGCGGCAAAATTAACGAAGCTGCCCCATCCATACCTTTTTCCCTCTGGCTTTCTGCACCAAATACATGATGCCCACCAAGGCAAAGAAGAAGGGACCGGTGAATGCCAGCAAAGCGACATAGCGGGTACCAAAGAATCGAGACATCGGACGACGCAATCGCTCGGCGATCAGATACATACATGGCACCATCACCAGGGTCAGGAAGAAAGAGAAGATCAATCCAAAAATGATGGTCCAGCTAAGCGGCCCCCAGAACACCACACTGTCGCCTCCGAAGAAAATATTGGGACGAAACTCCTGCAATAAGCCCACAAAATCAATATTGAATCCTACCGCCAACGGCAGCAGTCCCAAGATTGTTGCCACGGCCGTCAACAACACCGGTATGATACGAATCTTACCCGCTTGTATAGCCGCCTCCCGGGTGCGATAACCCCTGCCACGTAATTCGTCGGTAAACTCGATCAAGAGAATACCGTTCTTGATCACGATTCCGGCCAAACCAACCACACCCACACCGGTCATAATGGTAGCAACCGTCATTCCTGTCAATGCATAACCCAGCAACACACCAATGATGGAGAAAAAGATCTCGGTGATCACGATGAATGGTTTACTCAGGCTGTTGAATTGCAAAACCAGGATCAGGAAAATGATTCCCATAGCGATCAACATGGCCTGCCCCAGAAAAGCCTGCGTCGCTTTCTCCTGCTCACTCTGACCACTCAGCCGAATGATCACATCGGAAGGAATACGCTCCAATGATTTGAATGTCTCGATCTGTGCAGCCAATGCCTGATTGATCGGTCCCACTTGCGTCGGATCGGTCACGCTGCTCTGCAACTGGATGGTGCGTTTTACATTTTTCCGTTTTACCGCACCGGCTGAACTGGTATAATCAACCGTGGCAACAGTACTGAGCGGAATGGATTTGATCTGCATGGTGTTCATGTCCATGAAAGTCATCCGCATCGCCATCAAATCAGTAACATTATTACGCTGCGCATCCGCATAACGCAATTGAATCTTGTATTCATCCTCTCCAACTTTAACCTTGCTCACTTCTTTTCCAAACAACGCTGTACGCAAAGCCATTCCAACCTGTCCGGTACTCAGTCCTTCCATCATGGCGCGGGTACGATCCACACGCACAGTGATCTCCGGATTGGTCAGATCGATGTCGGGTTGTAAATTCTGAATGCCTTGCACGCGGTTGGTATCGAGATAATTCAACAACCGTGTAGCAACCAAACGAATATTGTCAAAATCATCACCAACTACTTCGATGTTGACGGGAGGATCCGTAGGGGGACCAGCATCTTCCTGTGTCACCTCAATCTGTGCTCCCGGAATTCCTTGCACCGCCTCAAAAATGGCATCCTTATAAGGCATAGTCTCCTTACCGTGACGTTTTTCATACTCAACAAAGGAAACCTGTATACGTCCCAGATTGGATTGTACACTACGATTATTGTCGCGCGGATTATTTGCACTCACCGCCACATTGGAGATAATGCTCTCCACAATGGAGCCCTCCGTTCCGGGCTTCTCCGCTTCCAACACTTTATACACGCGCTGCTCCAGCATACGGGTGATGCTGTCGGTATGCTTCACATCCGTACCCACCGGCATCTTGAGGTAAACGTAAACGAAATTGGGATCGCCGCTGGGGAAGAAAGTGGTTTTGTTTCCTCTGAGGATCAGTAAGAACAATGAAATAATGAATAGACCGAACAAGGAAGCCAGTGCATAGACAGGACGCTTTCCTTTTAGGATCCAGCGAAGTAATTTCTCATATCGATCCATCAAACGGGGTAACGAACGCTCCTGAAATCCGTGGATCCAATCACTGAGCAGATACACATGAAACACCATCAAAGCGGCCAGGATCAATGAAAAATTAGCCGTACCGTGGAAGCCGAACAAATGCAACAATACACCTGCGATCAAAGCTGCAATGAACCACTTATTGCGGAAAATGCGTTTACGCGGCAAGCCACGATCCAATCCTTCCGGCTGCATAAAGCTCACAGCAAAAACCGGGTTGAAGATGAAAGCTACGATCAGTGAAGCCGCTAACGTGAGGATCAAAATCGTAGGCAAATAGATCATGAACTTTCCGATCAATCCCTTCCAGAACAAAAGCGGGAAGAAAGGCGCCAACGTAGTTGCCGTACCGGCGAGTACCGGAATGAAGACTTCCCCCGCCGCCTCTTTGGCACTCTTTATAATAGGGACCTTGCCATTTGCATAGATACGATGCGTATTCTCAATGACCACGATTGCATCGTCAACAATAATACCCAAACCAAAAAGCAGCGCAAACAGTACAATGAAGTTCAATGTAACAGTCGTACCCACGATACTATCCGCTACCGGAAGGAATAGAAAAGCAACGAATACACTCAGCGGAACACTCAAAGCCACAAAAAATGCATTGGTAACGCCCATGAAGAACATCAGGATGAGGAGCACCAGCAAGAAGCCGATTACAATGGTGTTGATCAGCTCATTGAAAGAAGTACGCGTTTGCTTGCTCTGGTCGCCTGTTATATTTACAATCAGGTCGCGCGGAAGATCTTCATTCGCCTGCATCTCCGCCACCACTGCTTTTACCTTATCGGCTGTATTAATGAGGTTCTCGCCCGCCCGCTTGACGATATTCAGAGTAACTACATTCTTACCGCCCAAGCGCGCAAAACTCTCCCGCTCTTTAACAGTATCGCGTATCTCGGCTATATCACGCAGATACACATTGGCTCCGCGCGCACTGCTTCGCACTACAATGTCTTGCAAATCGGCAGCCGACTTGAATTGTCCGCGCACCCGAAGGGTTCGGCGCATATCACCCACCTCGATCTGTCCGCCCGTAATATCATTGTTCTCGCGTGCGATCGCATTTTCAATATCCATGAAACTGATGCGCGCCGCATTCATTTTGTATGGATCTACATGCACTTGGATCTCCCGCTCCGGCGCCCCTACGATTTCGGCACGAGTGATCTCAGAGAGCTCCTCGAATCGGTCCTGCAGTTTATCGGCGTATTGCTTGAGCTTGATGCCATCGTAATCGCCACTTACGTTTACGAACATGATGGGCACTTCGCTGAAGGCGAATTCCTGTACATTGGGCTGTTGCGTCAGATCGGTTGGCAGATCACTTTTTGCTTTGTCGATCGCATCTTTCACCTTTTGCTTCGCTAAATCCGTCTTCACATCCGTATCGAATTCCAC
>CAYYXC010000056.1:0-4231 GCA_964475505.1 uncultured Chitinophaga sp. | reverse complement strand
TCGATCGACCAGCTCGTGGGTTTGAATTCACGAACGGCTTTCTGTATGCGGTTGGAAAGAGACATAGAATCTTTTTAGTTGGTTGATCAGCGGGTGCGGATGGCTTGTCCATCGTAGAGGGACTGATAGCCGTCGGTTACGATGCGCTCGCCGGCATTCAATCCGCTTCGTATTTCTTGCCATCCATCGTATACTTGTCCGGGTTGAACCACGCGGCGACGAACCACCCATTGTCCTTTTACATTTTCAGCCACGAACAAGTATTTTCCTTTTTCGTCTGACTGCACCAGGTTCACGGGTACGCTCACGGCATTATCTGCTTTGTAATCCAGGATTTTTACTACTGCACTTTGATTGGCACGCAGTAAGGGATCATTGGGCAGCGGTGCCTCAACGGTGAAGGAACGTGTATTGGGATTGATCGAAGCACTCATCACGTTGATGCGGGAATCAAATGCATCTTTTCCAGTCTCTTCTATCAGAATCTTTACCGGATCTCCCTTACGAACCCTGGCGATGTAGTTATCGGGTACATAGGTAATCGCCTTCAGGTTGCTATTGTTGACAATGCGGATGCCTGCACCGGGCGTAGCAGCCGATTGAGGAGAGAAAAATTCACCCACTTTTACGTTCATCTCATCGATCACTCCGGGAATTGCCGCGCGCACATTGGTCATGTTCACTTGCTCTTCAGCCATGCCCACCTGAGCTTCCACTGCACGAAGTTGTGCAGCCAGCGCATCCACATCCGCCTTCGCATTGATCACTTGAATCTCCGCTCCGATATTTTGCTTCCAAAGATTTTGATAACGCTCATAAATGGTTTGCGCCTGCGCCAATCGCGTTTTGAGTTGACCTGATTGTTGGCGGGCAGCAGACAACTGTTGTTGGGCAATGGCATCGTCGAGTTTGAGAATCAATTGACCTTTGCTGACGGGCGTACCCAGTTTCACATAAACGGCTTTTACTTGTCCGCCCATCCCGGCAGGGGCCACATAGGCCATCCCTTCTGCCTCTACTTTTCCTTGTAAATCGATGTAGTGCTGAAAAACACCTACTCGTACGGTATCAAGTGAAACGAGTTTACTTCCTTGTCTTGCACCGGCCGTATCCAATTTGGCCAGCTGCGCCTCGAGGGTACGAATCTCTGTATCGATCGAACTTTTTTTCTTTTTCAGTTCGGCCAACTGAGTTTGCAATTGGGAGATGTCGCCAGTATTCTCGGATCCGCCACAGGCGGTCAGCAACAAAATGGAAAGAAGGATAAAATAAAAACGATTCATACAAAGGGGGTTGAATATGATCAAAAGGATTGACTGAGTTTCCCGGTCGCCTGCAAAAAGTCGATTTTGGAGATGACCGCATCGTAGAGGGCCGTGATGTAATTGGTTTGGGCTGCTTTCAAATCGGTCTGCGCCACATTGATCTCGATCTGAGAACCGGTACCGATCTCGTATTTCTTTTTGGTCTGACGATATACTTGCTCGGCTAGCTCCTGGTTCTTGCGTTGTGGATTGAGCCGCTCCAGTGCGCTGGAGAAATTGTTCTTGGCTGTAGCCACCTCCCGATCGATGGAATTTTCCAATGCATCGATCTGATTCATTGTTTTTCTAAGATCGATTCGGCTTTGCTGGATCTTAGATTTGGTGAAAAAGCCATTGAAGATGGGGATCGCCAAATTCAGGTTGATATTGGAGATGGTGAACCAATTTCCGCTGCCCAGAAAATTCCAAGTACTGCGTTGTGCGTTTTTAGCGTAGACGGCACTGAGTGAAAAAGTAGGAATCTGTGATAATTTGAACCGACGAATATTGTATTCACTGAGACGCTTACCGATCTGTGCATACTGATATTCTTTTCTATCCTCATACTTGTAAGCATCCGCTTGCAAGGCGCCATCCATTACAAAGGACTCCGCCAGCTTATCGGTGAGGATAAGCTCATCTCGAATGGGCATCCCCATCAACAATTTCAATCCGTAGTAGCCGTTGTTGATTTGATTCAGAACTTTATTGCGTTCGGTACGCAGATTGGAAAGCTGCACTTCTGTTTTGTCGATGTCCAGCTTCTCCCGAAATCCGTTTTCATATAGAATGCGGGTATCCCGCAGATTTTTTTCCAACAGACCGATGTTGGAGCCAAGCAGTTCCACTGGCGGGCGACTGACCACCAACTGATAGTATACTTTGGCTACGTTGGCGAGTATCATCTCTTCGGTAACCTCGGCGTTGGCTGTTGCAAACTCGATGGTGGCTCGGCGGGCGAGTAGTCCTACAAACACTTGCCCATCGAATAGAATCTGGTTGAGACTCACCGCCGCATTGGCACTGTAGCGAGTACCAAACTGTGCTTCAATGAAACCAAAATCGGCCGGCATTTGAATAGGTGTTCCCGATCCGTTGCGTACGCCCTCGTTGATCAACACCTGATAGGTGGCGGGGGAAATGAAATTCGGTAATACGGTGGTAACGATACCCGGATTGAATACCGTGCTCAGACTGGCGTTGATTCGGGGATAAGCCATGGACGTTACTTCCCGGTTCACTTGTTCCTGACGCTGTATGTCGAGCAGCGCATTTTTTACCTGCACATTATTCTTCTTGGCATACTCAATGGCCTGTTTGAGTGAAAAAGCATGACGGGCCGGCAGAGAATCGGTCTGACTCCAAGCGGGTTGAGCAACCAACGCTGAAACGAACAGCAATACGTTAAGCAGATTTATCTTCATAATAATTCATCAGTCTTTTATGTCCTTTTTCGGTGGCTAAACCGAAAACAAAATGTTGCAACAGGTTTTGAGAGAGATTGCCAAGATTGAATTGTTGTGGAGGAAACAATTCGGTGTTGAAGGGCAACATCAGCGAGGCCAATCGATATCGACACAAGAGATCAATATCCAGATCGGCTCTATAATACCCTTCTTCAATACCCCATTGGAGATTGGCCCGGATCAACTCAAACAAAAAAACATCCTTGTGCGTCCGAAATTGCTGATAGGCACTTGGATGGAATTTCTGCATGTCGTGCAAGAGGATGGGATTCATGTTCGACAACTGCAGCTGGATCTGCTCCATCGTAATGAACATCTCATGCACCGCATCCTGCGCTTGCTGGCGCCATGACCTGGCATCTGCTTGCATGCGCTCCAAATGTGCCGCAACTACTGCATCCACCAGCTCATCCTTGTCGGCAAAATGCTGGTAAAGGGTCTTCTTACTCATGCCCAGGCCCACCGCGATCTCGTCCATCGAAACCGCCCGGATCCCGCGCTGCATGAAAAGCGACTCGGCAAAAGACAATATGCGGGTGTTAGTATCCATCAATAGGGGGCGCAAAACTATGGAAACTTTTTTAGTTGCCAAAGTTTCCAAATTGTTAATTCTCCCACTTTGTGTCATTTTCCCCCTCCCATTTCCCCCTTACCTTAGCGCCCTATTCCCATGACCCGCACCCGCCTCAGTTTCCAGCTTTTCCTGCGCCGTTTGATCCGGTATTTTGTACAGGGGCTGATCATTTTAGCGCCTATTGGCATCACCCTTTATGCCATGTACTGGCTTTTTGAGCAGGTGGACCAGATCCTTCGCCCTTATTTAAGTGTACCCGGTTTGGGATTTGTGCTGATCGTGTTGGGGGTGATTGTAGTAGGATGGATCAGCTCCATCTTTTTGATAGGAAGTTTTTTCAACCTGCTCGACCAGTGGCTTGACCGCGCCCCAGGCATCAAATTCATCTATACCTCCACCAAAGAATTATTTGAGGCTTTTGCGGGGGATAAGCGAAAATTCAAAACACCCGTACTCGCCAGTGTATTCGAGCCGGATGTTTGGGTAGTGGGTTTTTTGACGGATGAGGAAATGCAAAAATTCAACATGGGGAATGAGCATGTAGCGGTCTATGTGCCACAGGCATACAATTTTGCCGGACAACTCTATGTGTTGCCCAGAACGCGGATCAAAAAAATCGATCGGATCCCTTCGGGGGATGCCATGAAATACGCAGTTACCGGTGGGGTGGCTGAATTGGAAAGCGAGAATAAAAAATCCTGAATCGACATGCACAAATGGGTGTTCGCTCTATGGAGCGGATGGATATTTTTTTGTCCCCTCAACGCCCAGGCATGGGGATTTTTCGCGCACGAACGGATCAATGAGCGGGCTGTCGACCTGCTGCCACCAGGGATGCAAGGATTTTTTCGGTTGCATCGGGCGCAGTTGATTCGACATGCCACCGA
>CAYYXC010000055.1:1405-8906 GCA_964475505.1 uncultured Chitinophaga sp. | reverse complement strand
GGCATATGAAAAAGTATCTCGTAGTTTTTATGAGAACCCAGATCAATTTGCCGATGCATTCGCCCGTGCTTGGTTCAAGCTGACGCACCGCGATATGGGTCCCCGCGCTCGTTACCTCGGAACAGAAGTGCCTGCTGAAGTATTGATCTGGCAAGATCCTATTCCAGCGGTTGACCATGCATTGGTTGATGCCGCTGATATTAAAGATCTGAAAGGAAAGATCCTGGCTTCTGGTCTGTCCATCTCTCAATTGGTAACCACCGCTTGGGCATCTGCTTCTACCTTCCGCGGCTCAGACAAGCGAGGTGGTGCCAATGGCGCGCGCATCCGACTCGCTCCCCAGAAATTCTGGGAGGTAAATAATCCGTCTCAATTGTCAAAGGTGCTCGACACACTCGAGTCCATTCAGCAAGCATTCAATACTGCTGCTACCGGCGGAAAGAAAATCTCGCTGGCCGATATGATCGTATTGGGTGGATGTGCTGCTATTGAAGCGGCAGCAAAAAATGCCGGACAAACTATTGAAGTTCCTTTCCGTCCCGGTCGGGCCGATGCTTCCGCCGAGCAAACAGATGTGGAATCATTCGCCGTGCTCGAGCCCAATGCCGATGGTTTCCGCAACTATGTGAAGAAAAAATTCCATGCACATGCCGAAGATATGCTGGTCGATAAAGCACAACTGCTGAACCTGACCGCACCTGAAATGACGGCACTGGTAGGAGGCATGCGTGTGTTGGGTGCCAACTGGGATGGATCTGCTCATGGCATCTTCACTCAAAAACCCGGCACACTTACCAATGATTTCTTCACGAATCTGCTCGACTTCGGTATCACCTGGAGCGCTGCCTCCGAAACAAAAGATTTGTTTGAAGGCCGTGACCGCAAGACCGGAGCGGTCAAGTGGACCGGTACTCGTGTAGACCTCATCTTCGGATCAAACAGCGAATTGCGCGCACTTGCTGAAGTGTATGCGTGTGAAGACGGAAAAGCGAAGTTCGTTTCTGATTTTGTGAAGGCATGGGATAAGGTGATGAATCTTGACAGGTTTGAATAGTTTGAGAAGTTCAAATAGTTCGAGTAGTTTAAGAAGTTTGAATGGTTTAAGGAGTCGATTTTGGTCGGCTCCTTTTTTATTTTAATGATATGAAACTGGCTGCAGAACGGTTGTCTGGTAGTTTTCTGTTTCAGAAAATTTGGATTGGATTTCATAAATAGTCCTAAGTTCGCTGTTTGAACACCAATTTTATTGACCGAGCAAGAGTTGATAAGTGGACTTCGCGCGCGGGACGAGGCTAGTTTTCGTTGGCTGATCGAGAATTTCCAAGAATCCGTTTACAATACGATATTGGGTATTGTGCAACAGACTACTGACGCGGAAGATCTGGCACAAGAGGTATTCATTCAGGTTTTTAGATCCATCGATTCATTTAAAGTGGAATCCAAACTTTCTACCTGGATCTATCGGATCGCTACTACCAAATCCATTGATTTTCTGCGCAGTAAGAAAAGTAAAAAGCGATTTGGCTTTTTATTTCGGTTGGGAACCCCCGGAGAGAACCGCGACCTCGAGATACCCGAATTTCATCACCCGGGAGTGGTCGCTGAAAAAAAGGAAGTGGCCGCACGTCTTTTTAGGGCTATCGCACAATTGCCAGATAATCAAAAGACTGCCTTTATTTTAACCCGCCTGGAACAACTCTCTCATGCAGAGACCGGCCAGATCATGAATATCACGGTACCCGCTGTCGAGTCACTTTTGCACCGGGCTCGGCTTCGTTTAAAAAAGATCCTGGAGAAAGATGTATAGCAAAACTGCCATGAATGATTTACTATCTACTTACGTCTAATCAAAGTTTTAGATGTTGAAGAAAAACAACATAGAGGAGATATTAAACAGTCTGGTGGGCGTAAAGCGGGCCGCACCCGGTCCCTTCTTCACCGGTCGGGTTTTGCAGAAGCTTCAACAGCCTGAATCCGCCGCATCTCCAGTTGTTAGTAGTACTCGCATGGCCTGGGTTATTTCTGCAGTTGTACTTATTATTGCATTGAACCTCACACTATTTTTCGCTAGTACGCGTTCTGCTGATCGGACTATCAGTGAATGGAAGTCAACCACACCCAAATGGGTGGTGGAGTACACGGAAAACCCCGGTTCTTCTATTTACGATGTTCCAAATAAATAAACTGATGAAATACAACCGTACACTTTTGATCTTGGTGATCCTGCTCGTTGTGTTAAATATCAGTTTGATTTACGTCCATTTTTTTCAAACACCCCATGAACATAAACACAAACATGGCAACGAATTGAACCGAAGCTGGTTGGATAATGAACTTCAATTGACTCCTGAGCAGGAACTCGAACACGTAAGCATGCGCAAAGATTACTTCGATAAGTTGGGTGTACTCAACGACACGCTTCGCTGTATAAAGGCGCGTTTTATGGCACAGGCCGCTCAATTTGAATTATCCGACAACCTCTCGGCTTTATGGACCGATTCCATCAATCGTTGGCATCGTCGTGCTGATGAGCTTACATACCAGCATGTTCGAAACGTACGCGCCATTCTTAATCCCGAGCAACAAACTGGCTGGGATTCCCTCGTGCAAGTAGTGATGATGAAAAGCAGGGAGTAGATGGTAGAGGGTAGAGAGTAGAGAGTAGAGAGGCTCAACCTAAACTCTAAACTCTCTACTCTAAACCTCCTGATAGATCCGCTCTACGGCATCTTTGTATTTTTCCAATATCACTTTTCTTTTCACAGAAAGTTTGGGTGTCATCTCTCCGGTATCAACACTCCACTCCTTCGATAATAATTCAAATCGTTTTACCTGTTCTACGTGGTTGAAGAATTTATTAAAGCTCTCGACCAGCTCTCTGAATAATTCTTTTACTGGCTCGAGGCGGATGAGTTTTTCCGGATCTGTTTCATTGATCCCCTGCTTGTGCGCCCATTCCTGCAAATTCGGGAATGCCGGAACGATCAACGCGCCAACGAATTTGCGCTCGGATCCAACCACCATCACTTGTTCAATGAAAGGTGATTCTTTTAATTTACTTTCGATGGGCAGCGGAGCCACGTATTTTCCACCACTGGTCTTGAACAATTCTTTTTTCCGATCGGTGATCCTGAGAAATCCTTCTTTCGAGAATGTGCCGATGTCGCCCGTACAGAACCATTCGCCTTTCATCACCTCGGCAGTGAGGTCTGGACGTTTGTAATAACCCATCATGATATTGGGTCCCTTACAAAGGATCTCTCCATCTTCCTCGATCTTAACATCAACGTGTTCGATCAGCGGACCTACCGTTCCAAATGCGCGTCCCGATTCATCGTATCGATTCACGGATATCACAGGCGATGTTTCGGTCAGTCCATATCCCTCCATCACAACCAACTTCGCTGCTGTGAAGATGCGGATCAATCGGACCTGACAAGCAGCGCCACCCGTTACAATGCATTTCACATTTCCGCCCAACGCCTCACGCCATTTTTTGAAAATGATCTTATTTGCCAGCGCCAGTTGTATGCGATAGCCAAGAGGCAATCGCTGATTGATCTCAAATTTTTCAGCCAATCCATGCGCCCAGAAAAACAGTTTTCTTGCCACACCGGTCAATTGGTTGCCCTTCGCCATGATCTTATCGTATACTTTTTCCAGCAAGCGCGGCACGGTGGTGAACAGGTGTGGTTTTACTTCTTTCAAGTTATCACCGATCGTCTCCAGACTTTCCGCGTAGTAGATCGCTGTTCCATTGAATGCATAGAGATAAGTCACCACTCGCTCGAAAATGTGATTGAGGGGCAAAAAACTCAAGGCGCGCATATTATCACCCGGCGGAAAATAAGGCTTAGCAGCCATGGTATTGGAAAGAATATTACGATGCGATAGCATTACGCCTTTGGGTACACCCGTAGTGCCGGAGGTGTAGATGATGGTGACCAGGTCCTCGTATTCAACAGCATCTCGCAGCACCGGTAGTTTTGCTTTTGATTCGCTGGTGCCGGCTTGCAATACTTCTTTCCAGTGATGAGCGTTGGCTACATGTTCAAAGGTGAAGATGGCTTGCAGTGCCGGTAGTTTTGATTTCAGACTGCTTACTTTCAGAAAAAGTTCCTCGTCGTTTACGAATACCATTTTCACCGCAGCATCGGTCAGCACAAATTCCAACTCATTGATGCTGATGGTGGGGTAGATGGGTGTCAGTACGGCACCCAACTGTTGGGTGGCCAGGTCCAACATCACCCACTCGGGACGATTCTTGGAAATCACCGCGATCTTGTCTCTTCCCTCGGGGGTTCGGTCGCCGGGACCAATGCCCATGGCGATCAATCCAGCACTGAACTGGTCCACCATCTCCTTGACCGCAGCTGTAGAGTACTTCTTCCACTGTCCGCCTTCTTTGGCAGCCAGCATATCATCGAGCGGTTTATTGGCTAGTTGCCATTCCAGGCAATCGAATAATCGGCGAGGGGTTTGCATAGCAATCGTTTTGAGTCTTCCAGACTTCCTAAAATAGGGAAAATCTCAACTCCCAACACCCCATTCACGCGCTAATTCAGTACAAGTATCTATATCTGCTGAATCGGTGCAGATTACTGCGCGGGTGTTTAGATGGTTTGCAGGTTCAGATGGGGTAGGTTAAACAGGATTCCTATTGACCTGTTTGATAGTATTGCCCCGAGGGAACCCGGAATACCCGGTTCTGTCGCCATTGCTGAAACGTTGTCCAGGTCTCTGCATTTTCTTTTTTCCATTGTTCGTGCTTGGCCTGTGTTTCGGGGGTCAGGAACAACCACTGGTTATAGGCCTCAAACAGATTGGCCTGCATCCATTGACGTTGAGCATCGAAGAGTTTGAATGGAAATTGTTTGGCCGGACCATCAAACCAACTCAGCAAAAAACGAGAGCGGATTAGATTCAATGTTTCTAAGTCGAGTCCTCTTGCCGTCAATGAACTGTGTTTAGCCATCTCTGTCAAAAAAGCTTTGGCAAACGGATTGGAGATCTTTTCAGCAACTTTCTGTAGGTCGGCCTCGGCAAATAATTTTTCCTTGTATCCCTTGAGCAAAATCTCCCGCATGGAATTTGCCCGTTCGCTAAGTCCTTCCAGGTTGATGTAGATCTCTGCATAGACAAGACTCCAGACCTTCTCCGTTGTATAGTAATAGTATAATGCAGCGTTGTAATAATTTCCACCATAGCCCGGGTCGACGGCTATTCCTCTCTCCCAATATTCGATCGCGCGCAGATCTTTTACAGACCAAAGCAATTCACCGTATTCGCTGTACAGCGGACCACTGTTGGGGAATTTTTTCAGTCCCCGTTTGTAATATTTCTCACATTCCTTGACCTCCTCCAGCGCTTTGAAAATATTCCCCGCAAGTTGAAAACAAACCACGTCAGCATCAGGGCGTTCGCAAAGCAGGATGACACCTTCTCTTCCTTTTTTATAATCGCGTTTGAGTGAGTAAGCGAGTACCAAGTCTTTATTCAACTCCAAGTCGTTCGGTGCTTGCAACAGTGCTTGTTTCAATACCAATACAGCGTTATCAATATCACCTGCCTGTAAAAAACTTTTTGCTCTTGCGTGCAGGGTGGAAACCGATTCCGCAGGTTGTGCCGTGGCTCCGATCGAGAGCAAACAAGTAAATAGGATAGCAACAAGTGAAAATTTCATAGACGCTTTTTCAATGTTTGATCGAATAGCAGTACAGGTGTTGTTTATATGCGGTGCGTCAGCAATCCGTCACGCAATTTTGGTTCAAACCAGGTACTCTTGGGAGGCATCACCGACCCGCTGTCGGCAATGTCGAATAGTTGGTGAATGCTGACCGGATACAAACTAAAAGCGATGGCCATTTCACCACTGTTCACGCGTTTCTCCAATTCTTCCAACCCGCGAATGCCGCCAACAAAATCAATTCGTTTATCGGTGCGTTGGTCTTTCACACCAAGTCGTTTATCCAATACATGCTCCGAAAGGATACTCACGTCCAGTACGCCGATCGGATCTTCCGTCCACTTACCCGGTTTTGCTTGCAGTTGATACCATTTCTTATTCAGGTACATTCCGAATGTATGCAGTTGGGCAGGTTTTACAGGAGCAGCCGCGGGACTGATGGAAAAATCTTCCTCGAGCGCGCTCAGCAATTCTTGCTCACTGTGTCCGTTCAGGTCTTTTACAACGCGGTTGTAATCGAGAATGGCAAGTTGATTGGCTGGAAACAAGGTGGTCAGAAAAAATTTCGCGTCTTCTGAATCTGGCAATTGCTGGCTAACTTTTGCAGCAGAAGCAGCGCGGTGGTGGCCATCTGCGATATAAGTAGCGGGTACTTGCTCCGCAAAAATATTTGTGATCTCGTCAACTGCCTCCCGCATATCCACTACCCAAATGCGGTGTGCAATGCAATCGCTGGCGATGAAGTCATACACAGGGGCATGCGTTTTCTTCCATTCGGCAATCAATGCATCCATGGCTTTTACTTCTCGGTATGCCAGAAACACGTTGCCGGTCTGTGCCCGGATCGTTCGCATGTGATCGATGCGGTCTTTCTCTTTTTCAGGACGAGTGAATTCATGTTTCTTGATCCGGTCGTTGTTGTAATCATCAACTGATGAAAGGGCAACCAATCCAGTCTGCGATCTCCCCTCCATCACCAATTCATAGATGTAGTAGCAAGGTTTGTCCTCCTGAAACAATACTTCCTTTCGGATCATCGCTTCAAGGTTCTCTTTTGCTTTATCGTATACGACCTGACTATGAATGTCAGTTCCGGAAGGAAGATCGATCTCTGCTTTGGTTACATGCAAAAAAGAATTCGGGTTGCCTTGCGCTTCTACGGCTGCTTCTTGGCTGTTCAGCACATCGTAGGGGCGGGCCGCTACGGCGGATGCTAAATGGGTTTGGGGACGAATCGCAGCAAATGGTTTTAATGTGATCATGCAGGGAAGATTGTTTTAGGTTTATTATCCGTTTTTCTGTGCGAAATCTTTCATGAGATTGGTCAGCGCTACCACACTTTCTATCGTGAGTGCATTGTACATCGACACGCGAAATCCGCCTACACTTCGGTGCCCTTTTATTCCTACCATACCCGCTTCTTTGCAGCTTTTCAGGAATGGTTCTTCCAGTTGCTGATCCTTCATCACAAATACAGCGTTCATGCGGCTTCGATCGGATTTGTCAACGAGGCATTTGAAAACAGGCAGACTATCCAACGTGTCGTATAGCAATTGTGCTTTTTCAAGACTTCTTTTCTCCATCACCGGGATTCCGCCTTGTTCTTTTAGCCAGCGCAACGTAAGCAACACCACATATACGGCAAATACCGGCGGGGTATTGAGCATGCTCGCTTCCTTGATGTGCTCGCGGTAATCCATTATGGTTGGTATGCGTCGATCCGCTTTGCCCAGTAAATGTTTGTTTACGATCACTAAGTTCACACCGGCGGCACCCATATTTTTTTGTACGCCGGCATAGATCAGTCCGAATCGA
>CAYYXC010000055.1:0-1395 GCA_964475505.1 uncultured Chitinophaga sp. | reverse complement strand
AAGGAAGCGAACGACTTAAAATATCGCTGCTCATATCGGCCACCAACGGCACCTCGATATTCATTGGTAAGTGTTGCCATTGCAGTCCGTGTACGGTTTCATTGGTGGTCAGGTGCAGATAACTGCAAGCAGGGTCGATCTCCAATGTCTTGGGGATCGCCGTGTATTCAATCTCTTTGGAGGATCCCGCGATCTCCACCTCTCCATAGAGTGTAGCTTCTTTGATCGCTTTGGCCGACCAGGTACCGGTATCCGTATAGGCAGCTTTGCCTTTTGCCGGCAACAGGTTCATTGGTACTTGCATGAATTGAGTGGAGGCGCCTCCGTGCAGAAAAAGTACTTCCTGATCTGCATGCAACCCCATCAACTCACGCACCAACAAGCGGGCTTCTTCCATCACTGGCTGAAACAAGTTGGTTCGATGCCCGATCTCTAAAATGGATAAACCCGTACCGTTGAAATCACGAATTGCTTCTGCTGCCCCTTCCAAAACAGCCGAGGGAAGGATAGAAGGGCCGGCGTTGAAATTATGCATACGCAAAGATAGCTTAGAGTTTAGAGTTCATGGTTCTTAGTCCAGTGTTTTGGTTTTTAACTCAACCCTCAACCCAATTCTCTCAACCCAATCACAAGTGTTCTGCATCATTCGTTCGAAATTTTCTCCATAAACGATCCAGTTCACGGGTCATCTCTCGGTAAGCGGGGTCGTTAGATGCGTGGGGCGCGGAAGGCAGATCGGGTTGACCGGCCAAGAGCCAGCAGGTATACCAAATGCTGGCCACGCTCCAGATCGAAAGACGCATCCGTCTTTCTACCATTCCCCCCAGCAATGAGTCGTATTGTTTGGCGTAATGCGATGCATATTGCCGAACCAATTTTCCCTTTCGCTCCTCGTATGCATATTTTTTAGCCGGATCGGTGCGATCGTTCAATTCCCGCTCGAGACGAAGCACCGAATCGGAGGCATGGGCACTCTCCAACACTCTTGACCAGAAGTATTCAGATGTATGTTCGATGTACTCGGCCTTTCCGACCCAGAGATTCCATTTCGGATCGGCCAGGAGTTCGGGAATACGACTCTCCCATAGGCCATGAATCCCTTTTTGTCCACTGTACTGCCCATTGTGATTGCTGCACGCATGCAAGGGTACATGCGCATCCGATAAATAATGTCCGATCTCCGCCGCTTGCTGCAGGATGCGCCACCTGTTTTTTTCCTGAAATGCTTTGGTCAATTGTCCCATCATGATCTCCAACCACCAAGGCACAATGCCGTGCTTTTGAAGCGTATCGACCGAATATTTTGCTACGGCCTTTTCCCAAACACGCGGCAGTGAATCAAAAGGATAGATGCCATATCGGTCCAGATCAATATAATGCCGGGGGCCTTCCTCC
>CAYYXC010000054.1:0-9017 GCA_964475505.1 uncultured Chitinophaga sp. | reverse complement strand
AGTGATCTGTGGAGACGGGAATTTTATGGAGGCGCTCAAGCAAATGATCAAACAAGAGGGTGTAGCGCACCGAGTGCAACTAACAGGTATGCTATCGCCAGAAGATTTAAGGAAATGGACCAACAAGGCAACCATTGGAATTTCATTGCTTGGACAAGACGGCCTCAGTCAATATTGGTCGCTGCAAAATAAATTTTTCGACTACATGGAGGCTGGACTTCCTCAAATCTCCCGCCGTTTCCCTGAATATGAACGGATCAACCTGGAGTTTCCGGTCGCTGTGCTGCTAGATGAAATGAATCCCACAACTGTATCATCAGCGATAAACGATCTAATGCGGGACGAGAAAAAAAGAAACGATCTGCGGAATGCTTGTCTGCGAGCCCGTGAAGTATATTGCTGGGAAAATGAGAAGGTTCATCTGCTTAGATTCTATAAAAATATATTGATCAAGTGAGCAGAGTCCTTCATATGATTTGCCTGAGAAGTCCATGGCCAGCCGATACTGGTGGTGCAAGAGACATGCTGGATCGCTTAAAGGCGCTGCATCAAAACGGCATACAAGTTCATCTACATTATTTCACAAAGAAGAACAAATCGCCAAGAGAAGAATTAACCCCCTATTGCAAAAGCATATATACCTACACCAGAAAAACCTCCTGGAGTAGGATGCTAAAAGGGCAACCCTATATCGTGGCTTGCCGATCGAGTCAAGTGCTATTGGATAGATTGCAAAACGACAATGCACCCATTTTATTTGATGGGATACATACCACCTGTTTTATTGGGCAACTTTCGGTCAACAACCGAAAACTAGTTGTTCGTATGCACAACGACGAGGTGAATTATTACCGCTCACTGGCAAGCTTTGAGAAAAATCCTTTCCGTCGTTTATACCTGGAGTGGGAATCCATTTGTATAGGCCGTTGGATCAGAAATTTACCAAAGAACACACAACTTGGATGTATTCAGCAACGAGAATGTGATCAACTTAGCCGAAAGCACCCACACCTGAAATTCTTTTTATTACCTCCGGTAATCCCCGGAAAAGTATTAACAGCCACCGGTACTGGCGGATATTGCCTTTTTCATGGAAACCTGTCTATTCGGGAAAATGAAAGCGCTGCCATTTGGTTATTACGACGGGTTTTTGCAAGCATAAAATTACCCTTGGTCATCGCCGGTAAATCTCCCTCGCCTCGGCTCGAAAAACTGGTTCACTTCTATCAACATGCATGTTTGGTAGCGGATCCCACAACAGATGAATTGACTGATCTGATCCGGAAAGCACAGATTAATGTATTGCCCTCCAGAACACGTACAGGCATAAAATTAAAAATCTTTGACGCCTTGACACATGGCAGGCACTGTATCATCAATCAGGAGATGAGTGATTCTTCCCCATGGACGGATTCCTGCGTAATTGGACAAGATGCCAGAGATATGGCTAATAAGATTGAAGCCCTTTATAAAAAGCCGTTTACGCTTGATATGATTCGTCTACGAGAAGAAAAATTGGCTTATTGGCGCACCCAACTTGACCCTGTCGATGAACTTATCAAACGTTTATGGTAGCGATTTCAGAAAGACCTGCATGCTCGGTACGAATCATCCTTGCCGGGTATTTTTGAACAACGATGTAGTCGTGGGTGGCCATCACCACCGCCGTTTGATAATCCCTCGCAATCTGAAACAGCAACCGCATGATCTCGTCAGAGGTCTCTGGATCCAGGTTCCCGGTAGGCTCATCCGCCAATATGAGTTTGGGTGAATTGAGCAAGGCGCGGGCAATATCAACTCGCTGCTGCTCTCCGCCACTCAGTTCAAATGGCATTTTGAATCCTTTTGATTTTAATCCTACTTTATCCAGTACATCTGCAATTTTCTCCTGAATAAGTTTTTCGTCCGTCCACCCGGTTGCTCGAAGCACAAAACGAAGATTATCCGACACGTTGCGATCTGTAAGTAGTTGAAAATCCTGAAACACAACCCCCAGGTTACGACGTAAATAAGGAACTTTCTTCCAGTCCAATTCCCGGAGGTTGAACCCGGCAACCCAACCTTCACCCGAAGTGAGCGGCAGTTCTCCATATAGGGTTTTAAGTAAGCTTGATTTACCCGTGCCGGTTTTGCCAACCAGGTAAACAAATTCACCCGGATATACGCTTAGTTGAACATTATTAAGGATCAAATTAGATCCTTGATAAATATTAGCATTTCGGATCTGTATAATTGGGTCTGCCATAGTATTGGTTCGCTTTTAAAATTAAATGATTTAAGCCGGATAGCGGAGGGTCTGTCCGTTTGGTAAATGTACTTGAACAAATGAAGCGGATGCTTCTTCTACCCGACCGATCACTTGCGCCTCTACCCCAAATCCTTTAGCGATACCGATCAGCGAATCAGCGCTTTTCTCATCGGTATAAATTTCAAGCCGGGTACCCATATTGAATACCTGATACATTTCAAGATCATCGGCTCCGCTGGCAGATTGGATCAATTGAAAAACGGTCGGCGGGTCAAAAAGATTATGCTTGATAATGCCCAAAGGACGGGGTAAATATTTTAAGCATTTGGATTGTCCACCGCCGCTGCAATGAATTAACCCATGGATTTGGTCAAAATACTCTAGGAGCATGGCGCGTAGAACGGGTGCAAAACTTCTGGTAGGACTGAGCAATAACTGACCTATGTTCATGTCAGCCATCCCGGGAACCGGATCGGTGAGACGATAAGGGCCAGTATAAACTACCGAGGGATCAAGGGTCGATTCGTATGTCTCCGGGTATTTAACTGCGTACTCATTGCAGAGCATATCATGCCTTGCGCTGGTCAACCCGTTGCTGGCGATCCCGCTGTTGTAAGTAGTCTCATAGTTGGCGGTACCAAAACCAGACAGACCAACGATTACATCACCGGGCTTTATCTTTTCATTGGTGACGATTTTGTTTGCAGGCCAACGTGCTGTAAGTGTGCCGTTTACTGCAATGGTTCTTACCAGATCCCCAACGTCAGCCGTTTCACCTCCCAGGTAGGAAATATCGATCCCAAAAGATTTCATCCGCTCGAAGAATAGACGACTTCCTTCAATAATGGTTGACAATACCTCACCGGGAATGCGGTTTTTGTTTCGGTCGATCGTGGAGGAAAAAATAAACTGGTCGGTAATACCTACACACAAGAGATCATCCAGGTTCATCACAATGGCATCTTCGGCAATGCCCTTCCATACGGATAGATCACCGGTTTCCTTCCAATACAGATAGGCCAAAATGCTTTTCGTACCGGCTCCGTCGGCATGGGAAAGATTTACCCAGGCCGGATCACCTGCTAAATGATCGGGATAAACTTTACAAAATGCATTAGGAAAAAGGCCTTGATTCAACTGCTTGACCGCCTGGTGGACTTCTTCTTTTTGAGCGGATACTCCTCGCTGGCTGTATCGAGACATCGACGGTAGCATTTATTAGTGCATAAAATTACTGAATTCTGCTGGCTCCGGGGTGGAGTCAGGGAGCGTATCTTTGCGCCCGATGCAAATTCATCGTTCCCTCGACCAGCTACCAACATTCCGACGTGCCGTTGTTACCGTTGGCACTTTCGATGGCGTACACAAAGGACATCGGGAGGTTTTGGCACAATTGCAGGCTGCTGCGCAGCAGATCGATGGTGAATCCGTATTGATCACATTCCACCCCCACCCACGCAGTGTAGTCTCTTCCCCGATCCTTGGTATTCGACTGATCAACACATTAGAGGAAAGAATAGAGTTATTGTCGGCTTGCGGAATAGATCATCTGGTGATCGTTCCCTTTACTGAGCATTTTGCGAACCTATCCGCCCAGCAATACATTGAAGACTTCCTGGTTGGAAAATTTCAACCGCACACACTGGTGATTGGCTACGACCATCGGTTTGGACGCGACCGTGATGGAAATTTTGAAATGCTCAAAGAAAAAGGGACCGTCCACGGCTACGAGGTGAAGGAAATACCCGCACACCTGCTGGAAAGCAATGTTGTCAGCTCCACCCGCATTCGGGAAGCCATACTTCACCACCAGATTGAAATAGCCAATCAACTGTTGGGTTATCCATTCTTTTTCACCGGTACTGTAGTGCATGGAAATAAGATCGGAAGAACATTGGGCTATCCCACAGCCAATCTGCGTATGTCTTCGGAAGACAAATTGGTACCGGGGAATGGTATTTATGCTGTTTTTGCCAAACCAACGGGCTATGACTGTTTTTTTCAGGGCATGATGAGCATCGGATTCAGGCCTACTGTGGGAGGCACACAACGTGTAATTGAGGTAAACCTCTTTGATTTTAGTGAAGAGATCTATGACCTCAACCTAACAGTTTATGTGTTGAATTATCTACGCGAGGAGGTGAAATTTGATGGATTACCTGCCCTTGTGAGCCAAATGCATTTAGACAAGCAGAATACCTTGCGCGTATTGCCTAAGCAGCTGTCGACCGAGTTATCTTGACAATCAATTCTTTCATCAACTGACTATCGGAGGTTCCGGAATCCCCTACCCCAATCGATCGCAGATTGTATTCGTGCAGTAGCAGCAATACTTGCTCGATGCCTGCGTATCCGTACTGATTTACCGCTGCCTGATAATCCTTTACGGCAAATACGGGAACGCCCAATGCTGCAGCAGCATTGGCTCCGCCTGTTGCAAGAAGAATCATGCACTTGCTGAAAAAACTGTAAAGCGTTGGCAATACCAACTGGATGGGAGCCGATTTGGGATTGGATTCAAAATACTGAACGATCTGTATGGCTTTATCTAACTGGCGGTGGGCAAGGGCTCGCTGTAGCTCAAAGGGATTGTATTCCCGACTGATGCCAACAAACTCCTCCACATGTCGCTCCTGAATGGAATCTTTGGACTCTACATTCAAAACCAATTTTTCCAGTTCATTGACCATGCGACTCAGATCATCACCTACATGATCGATCAGGAGTGACAAGGCCTTTTGGTCCATTTTCCGCTTGTTTGAGGCCAACCACTGTTCGGCCCATTCAAACAATTCATTGGTATAAAGTTTGCGCGTGGTGAGTACCACTCCTTTTTCTTTTACCAACTTAGAAAACCGTTTACGGGAATCTAGTTTTTTATCCTTGTAACCCACTACCAAAACCGTAGAAGGCATGGGCTGCTCCAGATACTGCTCTAATTTCTCAAGATCTCGCATGGACTGCGCTTCGCGTAACACCACCACTTGGCGTTCGGCAAACATGGGATAGCGACGGCATGCATTCAATAGATCAGCCCATTGACATTCCCTCCCATAAAAAACCGTGAGATTGAAGTCCCGTTGCTCGGGAGGTAATAAATACTCACCAGCAGCCGATAAAAGTTGCTCAATAAAATACTCCTCCTCCCCCTCTAACCAATAGAGAGGAGCTGTTTTACCTGATCTCCATTCCTTGAGAATATCGGCTGGTTTCACTTGGGCTAAGATACAGCCTTTCAAACAGTTAGGATTCGTTCGAAAGAATGTTGAAAAGAGCGATCCGGCCCGGATCATTGCGATCAGACGTTAAAATGATCAAAAACAGCACAACAAGCCATCGATTCAGTGTGAAATATTCGTGTATTTTGTATTTAACAGAAAAATTAAACACATGACCAACCCAACAAGCGGACAACCCGACCAACGCACGTTAAAGCAAAAAAATTGGATCATCGCCCTATTGGCAATTGCCCTCGCTGGGACCTGGGCATACTTTCTGATGGACCAACAAGAAAAGCAATCTACCATCCAACGCCAGCAGGCGGATATCACCAGTTTGGATGCTTCAAAATTGAGATTGCAGACAGCCTTTGACGAAAGCCTGGTCAGACTCGATTCTATTGGCAACTACAACGATTCTATCAAAAAAGAACTTAACACTATTCAGCAAGATATTGAAGGAAAAAAAGCCGAGATCAGGAGAATATTGAAGGACAGAAATGCCAAACAAGCTGATCTGGAGAAAGCGCGTTTATTGATTGCTGAACTCAATGACCGAATCCTGAATCTAGATGCTGAAGTAGCCCGGCTTACTGGCGAAAATCGACGTTTATTGGTCAACAATGAGCAACTGCAAAAAGATAACGAGCAACTGGAGCAAGACCTGAGTAAGACCCGTGCCGAAAATGACGACCTGAATGCTACAGTTGATAAAGGATCCACCTTTGTCGCTTCCAACATACAGGTACAAGCTGTGGATGAGCGTAAAAGTGGCAAGGAGAGAACGACTTCTCGTGCCAAGCGAGTAGACAAACTTATGGTCAGTTTTGATATTGAAAATCGGATCGCTAAATCTGGGCCAACCGCCATTCAGTTGGTAGTTACCGGTCCGGACGGACAAATCATCACTACCGCAGACAATTATTTTGAGAGTCGGGAAGAGGGTAAAAAAGCCTTCACCGCCTCCGTAGATGTAAACTACACGCAGGGTGCCAAACAGAATGTACAATATCCCGTCCGTGGTTCTTTTGGTGCAGGTACTTACAAGATCCAGATCTATCAGAACGGTTTTAAGATCGGAGAAGCCGACCGCCCATTGAAATAAACCTTTTATAAATAAAAAGCCCTCCCAATTGGGAGGGCTTTTTTATGGCCATAAGCCAGCGATCAATTAGAACAGGTTATATCCATAGCTCACGTAGTAGAGACCGCCTACATAAGGAGATCCAAAACCAGTGCGCTGATATTTGTTCATGATGTTGGTACCACCAACGCGGAAGGTGCTCTTCGTGTTGGCTGGACGATAGGTTACTTGTGCATCCAACCATCCGAAACTAGGCAAGGTACCTGTTACGAAAGTTCCTTCGTAATAGTTTTCATCCTGCCACTTATAAACAACGTTGAAACCAAAATTCTTGTAAACGTTGTCGTTGCGGATACCGAGGTTAAAGCGGTAGCGTGGAGCATTGAAATAAGTAACTACCGTGGGATCTACGTCACGTAATTCATCGGAGAATACGTTACCATAAAGGACGTAGTTTTTAACCCACTGGTACTGCAAACTCAATCCCCAACCGATGGAACGTACGTCCTCAGTTGAGTTTTGTGTGTACGAAACATTATTAGTAGTGAATGGTGAATACAATTCAGCGTTAGCGCCGTTACGTGACTGTGCCACGGCTACGCCCACGAGGAAATCCTGATACAAGCTGCTGTAAACATATGCATCAACCAATAACTTCTTACCGATGATGCCCTTATAACCGAGCTCGTAAGACTTAACTGTCTCAGGCTTAACCTCGCTGTAGGCGGCGCGTACCAGGCGGCTAGAATCAGCCAGTGATCCAGCACGGTAAGCCAATACGCTGGCAGCAGTATAACCAGGAAGGGTTGAGTTCAACTTGTAGTAATCCTGGAAAGAGGGCAAACATCCAATAAGAGAACCAGAACCGGTAACCAAACTGATGTATTGGTTTTGGTTGGTGGGGAAGCGATAAGCCGTTTGATAAGAGAGGCGGATGAAGTTATCAGTAGCCGCTTTAACTACCGCTGATACGCGGGGCGTGAATTTACCCTCGAAGTTGGTTTGCTTATCGTAACGTCCTGATGCAGTGATGGTCAGTTTATCTTCAAAGAAAGCCTTCTTCATCTGAATGTATCCGCCATATTCATTGATGCGAATGCGCTGTACAGTATCCGCAAAAATGGTTCCCTGAGAGTTCATCACCCACTGCTTCCAGCTAGCTCCTGCGATCACTTCTACTTTATCGGAGAATCGGAAGATGTCAGAGATATTGAACTGTCCGTCGCTCGCATACAAATCAGACTTATCCAGGAACAAGGCTCCTCCGCGACGAATCGGGGTGCTTTTAATAACACGAGCGGCGTTATTGAAGGCAGCTGTTCCAGGCAAGAAACGACCGGCATCCGCAAAAGCTCGGGCCCCTTGATGAAGTTGGAAATCACTCAGCGTCAACCCGGCTGCGCCTGCTTGACGACGAGTCTCAGAGAAGTTACCAATGTACTGAGGGAACCAAGTACCGCTGGGCTTGTGGGTTTCATTCAAGAAAGCACCCAAGGCACTGGCGTTGAATGATTCACCAGCATTTTCCTGCGTAGTGTAACCACGTACGTACCAGTTTTTGTGACGAAGCTCCAATTTGTGCTGAGCCATTTTGAGGTTACGGAGAGAGTAGCGGTCAGCACCTGTATAAACTGTAGTACCGTATCCGAAATAAGTATTGAAGGAAGCCTCCAACTTATCGTTGATCTTGTAGTGCGCACCACCTGTCAATTTCACGTTGATGGTACCATAATCAACCAGATCCTGTTCGTTGTAACCAGTACGGGATACGCTGGCACGATTGAAATAGTTGTTGCGCAAGCCGATGTAGAAGGGCATCATGTTCTGAACAGCAGCTTGTCCCTGAGGACCCAAAAACGCTAAGTTGTTAATGAAGGCTCCGATCTGAGCATTTGAAGGGAACTGAGGATTACCGATAAGGGTGAAATAACCATTGGCAGCATTCACCACATCAAACAGTCCACCACTGGCCTGAAGCAGCCCGCGGCGAGTTTGCTCCTGAACAAAGTAAGAGAACGCATTCATATCGGCACTAGTCTCGTCACCATACACGTTGATACCATTGTAGTTTGGATCATTGATGCGATTTCCATCAGTAACAGCACTCAGGATACCGATCTGGCGCTTGTTGCGGTAGTCTTCGGCCTCCCAATCTGATCCTCGTACCAATTGAGCAGACATCTTGATCCCCAGTTTATTCTTGTACACTTTAGCATAGCGGATGGCCCAGTCATAAAAAGGAGAAGCAGAACGCTGACGACCATCGGCGTGCATCAAGCCTTGCTTGATATTGTAGCTGAGTCCCTGATACTTGAAAGGGTTTTTAGTGGAGATCAGCACGGTACCGTTCATACCGCCTGAGCCATAAAGCGCGGAAGAGGCACCGGAAAGTACCTCTACGTTGTCCACATCGAGGTCAACCGGACCAGCCACGCTACCCACGGCAAAGTTCAAACCAGGGGCTTGG
>CAYYXC010000053.1:7755-9247 GCA_964475505.1 uncultured Chitinophaga sp. | reverse complement strand
TTATCCTTACCGAACAGATCATAAATACGTTCGATCTGGTGTTTTTGTAGCACATTCTGAAAAAGGAAGGGAACAGCAAAACGCTGTATGCCCACAGCCAATAACCAAACCAATACAATAGTGGTTAACAATCCCCGGTGGCGCTTAAAAGAGCGACGCATGGTGTAGAGAAAAAGTAAAGCAACCACCGTCAATAGGATCGCCAGGGTATTGGGCGGGATGAGAATCGATGCCACTACCAAAATCACACCGGCAACCGCGATCATGGGAATGCTGGCGGGTAATCCCTCTCTGTACATCACCAGAAAAAAAGAAGTATAGACCAGGGCCAGTCCGGTTTCACTTTGCAGAATACAAAGCAATGCAGGAAAAAGAACCAATACTGCAGCCCTGAATTGAGCCCCCGTTCTACGAAAATCCAATTCAGGCAAACTCAGGTACTTGGCCAATGCCAGCGCTACAAACAGTTTTACAAATTCGGCGGGTTGAAAATTGAAAGCACCAATGCGAATGATCGATTCGGTACCCTTGATCTTAGAGTGAAAAGGAAAGACCAGCAAGAGAAAGACAATTCCGATCGCATATCCCAGATTGGCCGTTGCGGAGAAAAACTTACTGTCGGCCAGCAGCACGATAAAACCCAGAAATAAACTGAGTATAAAAAAATAGAGCTGCTTACTGTAATCGGTCTTAAACCCGATCCAACTAGATAATATTGGGTCACCTTCCCGATAGGTGGCAGCAAAAATAGCAAGCAGACCGATGACGGATAATCCGATCAGGATCCATAGCAAACGCCAGTCAATTCCTTTTGATATGGTGCCCTGCTGCGGTTTCATGAGAACATCGCGGCCTCCTTACCCGTTTTTTTACGCGAATCAAGCAACCAAGCAGTTTCCCGCATTTTGTTTTCCTTTTTGTTAGCAGGTGAATGTGGGATTGGCTGGGATGTCTTAGTGATTCGTTTCAAGTAAGAACTATCCTTGGTGATTTTGAACCACTGCCGCGCGCGCGCTGAATCTTCTTTTTGTTGCAACCGTTTGAAATAAGCAGGCATTAGGTTGGCGGATGAGATGCGAGCGGAATCGGCTTTGCTGCGCACGCTGAGCGTATCGTTGAGGTATTTTTCTACCAGGATACGAGAGATGGGTCCCGCCCAAGTGGCTCCATATCCTGCGTTCTGCACAAACACAGCCAATGCGATCTTGGGATTTTCCTTGGGAGCAAAACAAACAAACATGGAGTTATTCGGAAGTTTGATCCGGCGACCATCCAATATGGTATAGTTCTCGGCGGTTCCGGTCTTGGCGCAAACCTCAATACCGGGTATCTGTGCAATTCGAGCCGTACCGAATTTGACTACGTCACTCATGCCCTCGATTACTGCCCGGTAAGCCGTATCAGGTATACCCGTGAGCACTTCGTGTTTTTGTCGGAATGGTCGCATGAAATCGGCATCTTGCTCGTTCTCTGCTTCCATCTTCTCTACCAG
>CAYYXC010000053.1:4067-7745 GCA_964475505.1 uncultured Chitinophaga sp. | reverse complement strand
TACCAGGTGCGGTGTGTAATAATATCCTTTGTTACAAATGATGGCCATGGCGTTTGCCATTTGCAAGGGAGTGGTCAGCATTTTATCTTGACCAATGCCGAGCGTGAGATTGGTGCAGGAAGTCCACCGATTGTCATTCTCCCGATTGTATACCGACGTATCCGGGATCAGTCCAGAACTTTCGCCCGGTAGATCCACGCCGAGTTTTACTCCCAGCCCAAATGCATTCATGTAGCTTTTCCAGTGCAGGTATCCTTCTTTGACGTTTCTGTATTTGGACTGATCAACCGTCATCCGATAGATATGAGAAAAATATGAGTTGCAGGAGTTCGCAATGGCTACTCGCAAGTTGGCAGCGTGACCACCTCCCGCGTGCGTACAGGCAGGTTTACCGTGGCCACAAGCTTGGTAGCGTCCGCCGCAAGCATAACCATAGCCGGGCGTAATAACCCCTTCGCCCAACGCGATCAATCCGCCCAATGGCTTAAACGTGGAGCCCGGCTCGTATCGACCGGCAATGGCACGGTTTAACATTGGACCCGAAACATCCAACACCATGCGGCTATAATTTTTACTTCCGTTGGAGCCCGTAAGGTCACTGGGATTGTAGTTCGGACCAGACACCATTGCCAGGATACCGCCCGTTTTGGGATCCAAAGCAACCAAACCGCCTACCTTATTACTCATCAAGCGCTCCGCCAATTGCTGCAACTCAATATCGAGATAAGTACGCAAGCCCCTGCCGGCAGCAGATGAAGTATCGAAGTCGCCATTTTCATAATGACCCACCAATCGGTTTTTATTATCCTTGATCATGTACTGCACACCGCGCTGACCCATCAGCACGCGCTCGTAAAAAGATTCGAGTCCGGTCTTTCCGATATAGTCCCCTTGCCGATAAAAATTATTTGAACGCTCAATATCCTTTGCATCCACCTCTCTCACATATCCCAAAATATGGGCACCGGCCTGGTAAGGATAATTGCGAAGGGGACGTTCAACTAAATTAAAACCCGGAAACTTCCAGGCATTCTCCTCGAAGCGGGCTTGCAGGTCTTTGGGGAGCAGCCCCCAAAAAACAGAAGGGCGCACCGAAGTGTTTTTCACAATGGCATCGATGAGGCGCTTGCGAAACTCAAGGGTATCCATCTCCAGGAGGCGACAAAGCTCGAGCGTATCAATTCCTTTTACTTCTGCCGGAGTCACCATCAGATCGTAGGCAATGGTGTTGTTGAGGATGGCTCGGCCTTTTCGATCGTAAATGATTCCGCGCTCGGGATAGATCACTTTTGCATACACGGCATTGTCCATCGCCAGTTGTCGGTAACGACCATCGATCACTTGTAAATAAAACAACCGAAGCAAGATGATGAGGAAAACAACCAGCATGAGTAACTGGATGCTACGGCTTCGGGCTTGGTGGTAAACAGACATGGTGAGCGAAACGAACGCGGGCACAAATTACGCATGCAAAAGGCCGCGACCCAAATCAAAAACGACTAAGCGGTATTGGTGCGGTAGGATTGCTGTCGAGGGAAGAGCAAGTCAACCGTCAAAATGAGCAAAAAGCTGATCAGCGTACCCAAAAATGTCTTTCCGATGAAGGACCAGAATGAACCCACGCTCAGCCATTGGAGAAAAGTGAGATAGAAATGATGTACGAAGGATAGAAAAAGGACATAAACCACGTAAGGGGCCCATTGCATGGCACGAACCGAAGGCTCGGGATATTGGTATTCCTGCGTATCCCTTGGCATCAGGAGGGTAACCAGATAAGGTCGGAGATATGCAATCAAGACGCAGGCCGCGGCATGTAAACCCGGACTCATCGAAAAATAATCAACCGTCAGCCCCAACAGAAAAGCACTCAACAGCAAAGCGGGGCGGCTCATGGAAAAAGGTAACCAGAGCACAAATACATAATAAAGAGATGGCAATACCAACCGATGCAAGTGTGGCATTTTGTTCAGCAGGTATACCTGCACAAACACCAAGGCCAGTCCCCGGAAGAAATAGCGGAAAAATTGACTCATCGGGGTCGGTTTTTAGGATCCTCAATACGTTTTCTTGCCTCCTTATTCAGATTAACCTGCTCGTCCATTTGCAGATTCTCCACTACGAATACTTGCTGCAGATTGCGAAAATTAGCCGAGGGCTTCACTTCTATGATATGAAAATTGGTTCGCTTGTCCGTCGACAACGCAGACACGGTTCCCAACCACTTGCCGGGCGGAAAATTGAAGGAGTACGAACTCGTGAGAACTGTATCCCCGATCTTTAAGAAAACACTTTTGGGAATGCCTTTGAGCAACAGGCGGTCGGGATGCGCACCATCCCACTCCAAGGTTCCAAAATCACCCGTTTTCATAAGTGCTGCATTGACCCGCTGCTGAACGTGCAGCAGACTCATGGCCTGCGAGAAGTGCTCACTCACCAGCACGATCACGCCAACAGCGGAGCCATCCGAATTCAAAACAGCCATGTTCTCCCGAATGCCATGGGCAGCACCACGATCGATCTGAAAATAATTCTTCTCTTCGTTGACGGTATTGTAAATAACGGTAGCAGGTCTGTACACATACCGACGCATGCGCTTGATACTGTCGGTACTCGTTTCTTGGCGAACAGATTGGATGGTATCGATCAACAGGTCGTTGTCGATCATTAAATTCATCAATGAATCATTCAATCGATGCACGCGCTGGTTCTCCGCACGCAGTTGGAAAAAATCTTCCACACGGTCGTAGCGACTATTGATGGAGCCAGTAATGTCTTGCGCAACCGTAAGAAAGCGCGCTTGATGAAAACGATTGAAGCTGGCTAAAAACCACCAACAAATAATCTGCAGCAGCAGAAACAAAAGGAACGTGTGATAACGTCGGATGAATAGAAAAACGTTCCGCATGAATACTAGCGCATCACAAAGGGATACTGACTATAATTCTTTAAAGCGATACCGGTGCCGGTCACTACGCTTTTCAACGGATCATCCGCCACGTGCACCGGAAGTTTGATCTTGGCACTTAAGCGCTTGTCCAATCCGCGCAGCAACGCACCGCCACCCGTGAGGTACAATCCGCGGCGGTAGATATCGGCTGCCAACTCGGGAGGAGTTTGCTCCAGGGCTTTCAGAATGGCTTCCTCAATTTTGAAGATGCTTTTATCGAGAGCTTCTGCGATCTCTTGGTAACTCACCATGATCTGCTTGGGAATACCCGTTACTAGGTCACGTCCGTTCACCGCAAAATCAGGTGGAGGATTGTCGATCTCTTTCATCGCTGCCCCTACGTGTATCTTGATCTGCTCAGCGGTGCGTTCACCGATCAGCAGACTGTGGTAACGACGAAGCGCTTCCATGATGTCGGCCGTGAATTCATCTCCGGCAACACGAATGGATTGATCACAAACAATACCGGCAAGAGCGATGATCGTGATACCAGTGGTACCACCACCAATATCAATGATCATATTACCCACGGGTTCTCCTACATCGATACCAATACCGAGTGCAGCGGCCATAGGTTCGTGAATGAGGTATACTTCTTTTGCACCAGCTTGCTCTGCACTGTCGCGTACTGCACGCTTCTCTACCTCGGTGATGGAAGAGGGAATGCAGATGATCATGCGCCAGCTGGGAGGGAACAAGGGCTTTTTGGGATAAACCAATTTGATCAACTC
>CAYYXC010000053.1:0-4057 GCA_964475505.1 uncultured Chitinophaga sp. | reverse complement strand
AGACTTTTGTACGTTCTCTACGGTGTCTATGTAGGCGATCACACCGTCTTTGAGGGGACGAACCGTACGAATGCTCTCATGCGTTTTCTCGTGCATCATCAATGCTTTTCGTCCCACCGCCAACACTTCTTTCGGATTGTTGCGATTCAATGCAACGATGCTGGGTTCATTCACGACCACTTCGTCGTTGTGAATGATGAGTGTATTCGCGGTACCCAAATCGATCGCGATCTCTTGTGTAAACCAATTGAAAATGCCCATGAAAACTGCTAAAGATTAATGAGGACAAAGGTGTGGTATTAATCTGAAATTTCAAGGAACGGGCGCGGATTTCCCAATGAAAATTCCGACTGAAAAACGGGATTGATTACCTTAGACCATGTCCTCATTTTCCCGCATCATTTGGGTGCTGGCTTGGGTCAGTCTCCTGACCGACATGGCCAGTGAGATGCTCTACCCGATCATCCCACTCTATCTGCAACAAATAGGTTTCACGATTGCAGGCATCGGCTGGCTGGAAGGCACCGTGCAATTCATGGCCGGTGCCAGCAAGGGTTATTTCGGAAAACGCAGCGACGAGATCGGTAGAAGACTTCCTTTTATCCAATGGGGTTATGCCCTCAGTGCCCTTTCCAAGCCCTTGATGGGACTTTTGACCCATCCGGTCTGGATCTTGGGGATCAGGGGGATGGACCGTTTGGGCAAAGGCATGCGAACCGCTCCCCGGGATGCCTGGCTCGCTCAGGAAGCCGGATCCAATAAAGCCACCGTATTTGGTTTTCACCGGAGCATGGATACGGTCGGAGCGGCGATTGGCCCCCTGCTCGCCCTCATCTACCTGCTCTACCGACCGGGCGATTACGCCACCTTATTCGTTCTGGCATTCGTGCCGGGCATTTTGTCGGTGATCTTGCTAGCCACCCTGCGGGAGAAAAATTCAAATAAAAAGGTGTCTGACCGAGGGGGATTCTTCAGCTATTTCGGGTATTGGAAAGAGGCGCCATCGGCTTTCCGAAAAGTGATTCCCGCCTTGTTGCTTTTTGCATTGTTCAACAGCTCGGACATTTTTTTACTGCTGATGGCAAAACAAGCCATGGGCGATGCCCCGGTTGAATGGATGGGTCGATCCATTCCCGCAGATGCCTGGGTGATCGGCGCCTATATTCTCTACAATGCGGTTTATGCCCTGACGGCCTATCCGCTGGGCAAATGGGCCGAACGAATCGGAACACGCCGAACGATTTCAATGGGATTAGTTCTGTTCGCCTTGGTCTACATGGGCTTCGGCATGGGCGTTAGTAAATACTCCATGATCCTGTTGTTTTGCTTGTATGGAATCTATGCCGCGGCTACAGAAGGGATGATCAAAGCGTGGATCAGTGAACGTGTCCCCGCCGAAAAAACCGGAACCGCCATTGGCTTTTATACCTCAATGGAAAGCATCTGCATTTGGATGGCAAGTGGTATTGCAGGCATGCTGTGGACCTTTGGAGCCGCCGCACTGCCCTTTTTCGTCAGCGCAGCAGTAGCACTAGGCGTGTCGATCTACTTGATGTCAAGACAGGTATTGAAATCCGAGTAAGCGTTGCGCCTCGGGAGAGAGGGAGGGAACCCTGTCAGGTGCCACCAAAAAGCTGGTTAGCTCCGCGATCTCCCGGAATATATAATGTTTGTCCGCTGCTCCTTTTAGATAATCTCTGCCGGTGCTGCCGCCGGTACCCATCCGGATACCAATGATTCTTTGCACCATATTCATATGACGATATCGCCACAAACTGAGTTGGCTGTCAATTTCCAACAGCGCATTGAGCAATCGGTAAGGTAAATGCAAAAGTGGATAGCCACGATGCAATACAATGAAAAGCGCTGCCCGACAGGCCCGGGGAGATAGGTTACGTCCCTCTCTCTCGAGCGTGAAAATATGTTCGAACGCCTCGGCGGCCGACTGCTCTTCAGGAGATAAACTGGCAAGGAATGCATTGCGGTACGCTGGCCAGAAATCCGAGGCCTCCTTATCCAGGAAAGGCATTCGCTCCAGCCAAACGTTTAGAAGTTGCAGCAACGATTGAGCAGCTTCAGCTTTACGAATTAATTCGACCTGCTCGGGACGCAGTTGGGAGATATAATATTCCTGTCCGTGCCGGTGTGTGTATTTGAGTCCCAGCTTAGCCTCTAACTCCTTGAATTGCCAGCTTTGAAATCCGCTGGCGGGACGAAGCAGATCGCGAAAAGACAAGAAATCCGGCGCAGTCATGGTTTCCATGATATCGATCTGTGAAACCAATACTTTTAAAATCGTCGCACAACGATCGAGCCGATGAACCAGCGTTTGCAGTTCGGGAGAGTTGTCGTTCAAAGAGGGATTCTTCATTAATAACAAGGCAGAATCCACTTCGGTGTGTAGTTGCTTGAACCAAAGCTCGTAGGCCTGATGAATGACAATGAATAATAACTCGTCGTGTGCCGGTTTGCCGGCCTTGACGCTTTCGAGATCCTGGGCGTTCAGGATCTTATCTAGTTGGAGATAATCGTGGTAATGCAAAACAGGTTGAGGGTTGAGGGTTGAGTTAGTGAGAAGTTTGCAGTTTAAAATTCGTAGCCAATGTCACGGCGAAGATATTTCCCTTCGTAGTGGATCTTGTCTTGTTGAGATTGGGCCTTGGCCACTGCTGCCGGGATCGTATCTCCATAGGCCGTGACGGTCAGGACACGTCCGCCTTGGGTTTTTAGTTCTCCATCCTGCATCGCAGTTCCCATATGGAACAATAAAGAATCAGGATCGACCGTCTCCGTTCCGCTGATGGCAAAACCTTTCTGATAAGATTCCGGGTAGCCACCACTTACGGCCACCACAGTTGCTGCTGCGCGCGGATCGGTTTCAACGGACTTACCCTTTATCTCCCCCTTACCCGTGTCTATGAGCAGCTCGAGTAGGTCTGATCGAAGCCTGGGCCTTACCACTTCCGTTTCCGGATCGCCCATGCGGCAATTGTATTCGATCACATATGGTTGATCGCGATCGATCATCAGTCCGATAAAAACAAATCCCCGGTAACCGATCTGTTCTTTTTTCAATCCCTCGATGGTGGGACGCACAATTTTTTGTTCGATGGTTTGCATCAGCGCCGGTGTAGCAAACGGCACCGGACTGACGGCGCCCATTCCTCCGGTGTTCAATCCCGTATCGCCCTCTCCGATCCGTTTGTAGTCTTTTGCTTCAGGGAGAATAAGGTAATCCGTTCCGTCGGTTAACACGAACACCGACATCTCGATGCCTTGTAAAAATTCCTCCACCACTACTTTGTTTCCGGCTGCACCGAATTTGGATTCCCGAATCATTTCGGTGAATGCTTGTTTAGCGGTTTCGCGTTCGGTTGCAATGATCACGCCTTTTCCGGCAGCCAATCCATCCGCCTTGAGTACGATGGGCAGGGTATGAGTGGATATATATTCTAGTCCTTCTTCAAAGTTGTCGGTATTGAATTCGCGATAACCAGCAGTAGGGATACCATGACGCTGCATGAAAGATTTGGCAAAAGCCTTGCTTCCTTCGAGTTGGGCTCCTTGTTGAGAGGGACCAATCACGATCAACCCGCTTAGTTCATCGGCAGATGTCAGGTAATCTGTTATTCCATTGACCAATGGGTCTTCTGGTCCCACCAGCACCAATCCGATTTGGTATTCGCTACAGGCTTTTCGAATGGAGGAAAAATCTGTTACAGCGATCGAAAGATTTGTTCCCACGGTATCCGTGCCGGGATTACCGGGGGCAATAAAAAGATTGTGACAAAGGGAGCTCTGTTTTACTTTCCAAGCGAGGGCATGTTCCCGTCCCCCCGAACCAAGTATCAATACATTCATAACAACGTTAAAAGGAACGCGTTAAAGATAATCGGAATTCAAGCGATTCGTCCATTTTTTACTATTTTGTCGGACAATCAAAACCAATCAGATGAGCAACGTAAAAACATCGACGAGCCACCCCAGGGGTCTCTATGTGCTGTTCTTCACCGAAATGTGGGAACGATTCGGATACTATCTCATGGTGGGAATATTC
>CAYYXC010000052.1:6841-9248 GCA_964475505.1 uncultured Chitinophaga sp. | reverse complement strand
GCATGGGCACCAAAGTGACCATCGTTGAATACATGCCCCGTATCGTTCCTGTAGAGGACGAAGACATCAGTAAAGAGCTGGAAAAACAATACAAGAAAAGCGGTATTGAAATCATGACCAGCAGCGAGGTTACCTCGGTAGACACCTCCGGCACTGGTGTAAAAGCCAAGGTAAAAACGGCCAATGGAGAGATCACTTTAGAGGCCGAGATCCTATTGAGTGCTGCCGGCGTAGTAGCCAATATCGAAGGAATCGGATTGGAGGGATTGGGCGTGAAAACAGAGAAAGGCAAAATCGTAGTTGATAAATATGGCCAGACCAGCGTACCGGGCATTTACGCGATCGGTGATTGCACTCCCGGACAGGCCCTGGCACACGTAGCCAGCAAGGAGGCGATCAACTGCGTTGAATCAATTGGATACAACGAGCGCAAATATCATCATCAACCTGAACCCATCGATTACAACAACGTACCCGGTTGTACCTACTGCGTACCAGAGATCGCATCAGTTGGTTATACCGAGAAACAAGCCAAAGAGGCGGGATACGAGATCAAGGTGGGCAAGTTCCCCTTAAGTGCCAGCGGAAAAGCGTCCGCAGCCGGACATACCGAAGGTTTTGTAAAAGTGATCTTCGATGCCAAGTACGGTGAATGGTTGGGTACGCATATGATCGGATACAATGTAACCGAAATGATCGCCCAAACCGTAACAGCACGCAAGTTGGAGACTACTTACCACGAGGTGTTGAATTCCATACACCCCCACCCCACCATCAGCGAAAGCGTGAAAGATGCGATCGAAGTGGCATATGGGGAGGCCATACATCTCTAATAGAGCACCTAACTGGACATAAAAAAAGAGGACTAGAAAGTCCTCTTTTTTAGTTTATACCCAACCCAAAATCATATTATAGTTTAATGAACTTGGTTTTGTAAACCAGTCCATCGGTCCTGCGAACTTCTAACAAATAGTATCCTTTCTCCATCTGGCTCAGATCAAAACGATGAATGGTGGATGTAATGGAACTCTGCTGACGAACTCGTCCTTGCAGATCAATGATCCGGAACGGTTGCCCCACCCAACGACGATCATATGACAGATCGAACTGCATGAACTGGGTGGCGGGATTCGGATATAACTTCGCTTCAAGCCAGGTAGGATCTTGCTCTTCAACCACTAGGGCTGGCAAAAGCGGCTTTTGCAGCGCAGCAGATTTCACAAGAGAAGAACGCAAACCGCCAAAGGCTAGTAGAGAGCGCATCCGACGTTTTTGTCCCTCTGTAAAAAGGGTCATACAACCATCGCTGGTAAAATCCATGAAGTTGTTATACATATCCCCGGTGGGATTGTTACCACAAGTGACGCGTGTGGTGTTGGGGCAACCTTGCGTATAGCTCGCTTGCTTGGGAGTATCAGACACACCGTCGTCGCCGCAATATTCATCCCCCCAAAGGTGCTTTAGACCCAACCAATGTCCCACCTCATGCACCAGGGTTTTCTGTCCATTTCCAAAGGCACCCAAATCAAGCACGATCCCATCGGTCTTCGGATCAGCACCCAATACGCTGGAGAATCCGGCAAACTTATCAAGCCGGCAAACCCAGATGTTCAAATAACTTTTAGCATCCCATCCATCCACTCCCATTTTGTCGGTGAATTTCATCTCATCCCCCATTTTCCATTTCTCGATGGGCGTGTATCTACGATTGATGCCGTTGGTGGCCCGGCGGTTCGGATCAGAAATGGCTAACCGAAACTCGATTTCGCAGTCCGCCGCAAGGGATTTGAAAACAGGACGGGTGTTTACCGTATCTGCATTCCGCTTACTAAAACATTCATTGAGCGTCTTCAATTGATCTTGTACTTGCTGCTCCGTAATTTTTTCTGAAGGAAGATGATAGAGATTGTGAAAAACAACAGGAACGATCAAGGTGCCGTGTTGGGTGCGCTGAAACTGCTCGGCAGCAATTCCCTCTTGAATCCATGTCTCCAACTGGGTCAAACGTGAAGCCAACGCTGGCTGCTTTTGAAGCATCTCCTGTTGGTATTCAGCCCCAGCACAACGCTGTTGAGCCATACCCCAAAGGGATAACTGCAGTAAAAGAAGAGTGAACGAAAAACGGAACGTTCTCATAGTCTCAAGTCGAAGGGTTTGGTACGGATTCAGGCCGTGGCCTGAGGGATCAGATTCGAAGATAGAGAAAATACTAGGTAGATGAGGGTTTTTACCTATCGTATTTGTACGATTTCCATTAATTAAACGGAAAAATGTACCTTGCTCCAGATGAGAATAATGAGTACCTATATCTGCAAGTCGCTCATAATCATATCGTTGACCTTATTCGGATGCGACGAAAAAAAACCTGCCACGGTCGATTTCGCCCCCGATCTGCCCAAAAATATCA
>CAYYXC010000052.1:0-6831 GCA_964475505.1 uncultured Chitinophaga sp. | reverse complement strand
GTAAAAACCTACCCGCATGACACAACGGCCTGCACCCAGGGTCTGGTTTTTTACCGGGGATCACTTTACGAGGGCACCGGTAATTACGGTAAATCGGAGCTGAAAAAGTTGGAACTGACCAACGGCAAAACGCTTCAGCGGGTACCCTTAAGTGAAAAATATTTTGGAGAGGGCATCACTATTCTGCGCGATACGGTCTATCAGCTCACCTGGCAGGAGAAAAAAGTATTTGTTTACCTACTGGCAGGATTTAAAAAGATCAAGGAGTACGACGTGAATTTTGAGGGATGGGGAATCACGCATGATGGCAACAACCTCATCGTAAGCAACGGCAGTGGCGAATTGTTTTTTTATCGTCCCAGCGATTTTACCTTGATCCGAAGCCAACAAATTATGGAATCGGGCGCGCCCAGTTTCAATCTGAATGAACTGGAATATATAGATGGATTTATCTACGCAAATCAATACACCTATCCATACATACTGAAGATAGACCCCACTACCGGAGAAGTAAAAGGCAAGATCGACTTGACGGAGATGTGGAATAGAAACAAATCGCTTTATCCCAAAGCAGACGTACCAAACGGCATAGCATACGACGCAGATCAAAAAAAATTATACGTCACCGGAAAATGGTGGCCTGAGTTATACGAGATACAACTCAGTAACTAACGCGATTTAAGTTGATAGATCAAGGAACTGGCCCGCTCCTTATTTGTCAGTGCCAGCCAATTCGATCGAAGTCCGACCCAGAGAGAAGAAAGCCACCTGCTGCTGCCTGTTTTGTGCTGATGGCTGAGCAAAGCGATATAAAAAGCATCATACCACATCGGGCGGATGGCATCCAGGTCAAATCGATTTTGCTTCGACAAGACCCGTATTGAATCTGGCGAGAAATGATAGAGATGCCTGGGCACGTCGTATGCTGCCCACCAGTTACCAAACTGTTTCGCATCCCATGAAGTATAATTCGGAAGTGCAAGCAACAGCGAGCCGCCGGGTTTCAAAAGCCGCTGAAATTGCTGCATATAACCCTCGAGATCGTGCACGTGTTCCAACACATGCCAAAGTGTAATGGCATCAAATTCCCCCGCGGGCAATTTGAATAATTGATCGGCCTCCATCAAACTAATGCCGAATTCTTTCAGCCCTGTATGACGAGCAGTAGAATCAGGCTCAATACCATCAGCCCGCCAACCAGCTCGACGAAGTGCAGCAACAAACGCACCGGTGCCGCTACCCACATCAAGAATACGTCCCCCTTTTAGTCCGGTCGACTTTTCAACCAACCGCACCTTATCAACCAATGTTCTGCGCCGGACCAATTGATAGATCTGATTGATCAACCCGCGACGTGTGTTGGTATGAGAGATATAATCCGAGGACTGATAATAACGAGTAGCGTTGACAAGGTCAGGCGGGTCTTGCGTAAATCGACAATGACAGCTTTCACATTCCATCAGCGTGAAAGACTCACGGCTTACCAACTGATCGATGACGTCAAAAACCGGCTTGAAATGGGAATGCTGGCAAACCGGACAAGATGCATAATGTATTCGATCGGACATACGCAATGATCAACGGATTTCTATGTAAGGTTGCTTATTGTTATTCAGTGGCTGTACGGACGCAGGCTGTTGAGAGCCGCTTAGCCAGGATTGAAATCCTTTTTGCACGCCAATGGCAACGATCCAACCAATGGCTAACAAAGCCAATGCTGCAATCAATCGGTTGGAGAAGTCCCATCGACGATATAGATAATTGTTCGTTAGCGGAAGGTACTTCAATGAAGCGGGTGGACCCATTTTAGTTTCTGATGGCGTCCAAATAATTTCACCAGAAGAATCTTTAATCAACACTCCTCGATCGAGAACGGAAACGGAAAAAGCATCTGACTGAAAGACGCGAAGCCAGTCGCGGTACTGCCGCTCCACTTCCTCAATAGACCTATTGGCAAAACAAGATAACCTAGACATAAAATCAGCAGGCATAGTCGTATTTGGATCCGTTGAGAAGATCAATTGCCACTCTGGCGACTGAATGGTGTGCGTACGAGGAATCCGAGCAGCGGATACTCGTTTCCACTGAATCGTACCAATACCTTCAATGTGTAAGGATTGAAAGGAGATCAACCAACTATCGATCAACGAGGACATTAGCGAAAGAGTTTGTCGGGTGAAAATACAACTCCGCCCACAAAATGAAATCCATAGGTGGGATATTGCGACCAACGGCTGTAGGATTGATTCAACAGGTTATTGAATTGCAACCAAGCACTGAACCGCCGGTTTATGGGCATTTCGGCACCCAGGTTAAGGTCAAAAGCCCCGTCGGTTCGGCTGGCAGTACCAGTTTTTGTCAGATAATAAGGCGCAAACCAGGAGTACAGATCGGCACGCAAACGAATCTTGTTCGCAAAGCGATGGGTAGCATGCAGATTCCACTCGAAGGGCAACAGTCCCCAAGCCTCATCTGCTCCCCGTAAGTTGTGATAATGACTCCAACCAGCCGTGGCCTGAATAAGCCAACGATCTGCCTGTCGATAACTCAGCTTGCCTTTCACATATAACTGTTGCATGCGATCTGCATAGGTGGTCTGAAAGGATTTTCCATCCCCTAAAGCACTGGTATCATTGATAAATAAAAAGGCATCCTGCCAAGTGGCATAACCAGCTTGCAGTTCATATACCCAGTGAGCCCTGCGATCGTATTGCCACTGAACGGATCGATCGATGCGCCCCTGGTTACGCCATTGAACAGGCATCCACAACCAGGGATTCACAGTATACAGATCTCTGTATCCGATGCGCTGCAACTCACCCGACCATTGCAACCGAACTTGCCAGGGTTTTTCAGTAGGATGCCAAAAGAATTGCATGTCGGGGTACATGCGAATGCCCTGATTGTCCCAACTGGGACGAATCCCCGCGTGCGCCGTCCATTTCGCTGAACGATACCGAACAGAAGGGTTCAAACTATAAACCGATTGATTAATAGATTCCCCTGCTGATGGCTTGATCCTCCCCCAATGCACCAACCCTTTTAGTTGCAACGAGAGTTGATCATTGAATGCATATCGGATGGGTACCACCAGGCGCGTGTGCATATCGCTGTTCTGAAGGCGGTCGGCTGTTCGTTTCCACTCCCACTCCGGTTCCACATAAAAACCTGTTTGCGGTGGTTGCTTTCGTTTGTAAACTACTTGAAAACCGTACTGATGAAAGACCTGACGAATAGAATCATCTATTGGGCGAGGAAGAGTGGTATCATATCCGTATTTATGATAGGCTTGTCTATCAGCAAAAAGAGAAGTAAGCCATTCTCCTTTCGAACGGTCGGGGAATTGCCACTGCAACGCACCGGCTGTGACCGAATACTTCTGGTCAGTTAATGGTCCGCTGGCAGACTGATGACTTCCTAAAAAACGCAGGGGCAATTTTTCACCAAAATCCAACGCCACCGATGCATATGGATTACGCAGGCTACCATAGCCAATTTTGATGTATTGAGAAGTTGCAAATCCTTTATTTGAATCAGCCTGATAGGCCAATGGCTTTAGGGTTCCTGGCTGATAAGAAATAGAAAGCTCCTGACTCGGAATTCGATAATTCAGTGGCACCCGACTGGAATCCCATGCGGGTGTAGCTGCGGTGAATTGCAGTTTTTGAAGATCGCGAAGCGTGGGTTTGAAACTTGAAATGATGTCTACCGTTCCAGTTCCGGATGTATCCCTCCGCTCCCGCTGGGCATTCAGGCCGAAAGTGCAGCATGCGAGCATCGAAAGAGATAATATGATATGCTTCAATCGCATCAAGAATCCAGTTTTGTTGATTTACGCTCCTCTTCCAGTACGCGCTGTAATTTTTCCGAGGCTTCTTTTTTCAGTTCCGGGTCATCTGTGTTGTCAATCACGCTTTGATAAGTTGCCTTGGCATTGAAAAAGTCTTTTTGTTGCACATATACATCGGCCAGCATCAGGTATGACTTGGTGGCCCATGGTTCATATGAGCCGGAGCGACGGATGGTCTCTTCTGCCGCTTTCTCCGCCTCCGACCATCTTCCCTGCTGGAAATAGATCCATGACAGTTGATAACGCGCTTCCGCAGCCATTGATCCTTTATTGTATGTCAGCACCGAACGGAAAGCATCGATCGATTCATTCCATTGTTGTTTGGACAGCGCCGCTTGCGCCAATAACATATACGAGATGGAACGATCATCGGGGGTGGCCTCTTTCTCATTCAATAATAATTGAGCCAACGAAGATCCAGCTGACCAATCCTTCAACTGATAATAGCAACGAACGGAGCCTCGAATTGCTTCCATTCGCCATACCTGATTGCGGGTCACCGCAGCCAACCCATTGTAAAAACGAATTGCCGTCTCCGGACGTTTCAATTCAAAATAGGAAATACGCGCCCCTTCCCTCCAACCCCACTCCTCATACTGATTGGGTCGACGAACCAAAATAGAATCCAGATTAGACAATGCGTTGACCCATTCTTTTCGTTTGATCAGGATGGTAGCGCTTTGATAAAAGGCCTTAAGACGATATTGCCCGATCGGATGCTCCTCCAGATATTTTTGCAAGGCAGCCAAGGCAGCATCATCAGCCCCGTTTGAAAAGAGTTGATCCGCTGCGGCAAAAGTCAGCGAATCCGCCACCGGATATTCAACCGGTTTACCGATGCCCTCCATATAGGAAATGAATTCTGCCGGCTTTCCCAGCTCCACATATACTTGCCGAATATTTTCCAATGCATCGTCAGCATCCTCTCCGTTGGGAAATCGTTTCACCAATTCTTTCAAGGGCTGAAGGGCCTGTTCATAAGCATCTAGGTTGTACCAACAGATTCCTTGCATCAATAATGCACGAGAGATCCAACTGTCTTGCGAGGCATGAACAATTACCTTTTCGAGCGCAGGGACCGCTTCCCGAAATTTGCGATCCGCGATGTATGCATTGGCAATCTCCAAATATGCATCAGGCAACAGAGGAGAAGCTGTATAGCGATCGGGAATCACCTGCAGCAAACGAATCTTCTCCCCCAGGTTCCGAATACCGGCCATCATGGCCATTTGGAACTGGGCATAATCAGCGCGTGGCCACTGTGAATTGATAGCACGCTCATAATAAGGTTTGGCCTTGTTGTATTCACGGCGCATGTAGAAACAATCCCCCACACGCAACCAGGCATCTTGCAAGAGCGGCGTAGGTGAAGTGGACATATTTTTGGACAGCAACTGAAACTGTTCTCCAGCCGCCGCGTAATTAGCCGTTTTCAAATATGCATAGCCAAGCGTGTACCGAGCATTGGCGATGGTGGCCTCTCCCATGGCTGCGGGGGCTATATTCAAGAAATCGTTCAGATGCCGAACGGATGAAGCAAAATCATTTTGTCGATATGCGATCTCGCCGGACCAGAACATGGCCTGCTGTTTCCAACTTCCGGCAACAGGATCTTTGATCACTTGATCGAGCAACTCCAGTGCTTGCGCCATCAATTGATCATTCACCAATTCCATCGCTCTTCCAAACCAAATGCGGGGAAAGGACTTTCTTAGGGTGGGTGAAGGGTTTTCAATGCGTGCTACCCATTGAAGTGCCTGCCTGAAATTATTAGTAGCGGACAATACTAATACCATCAACTCTTGTGCTTCGGCTCGGGAGGAAGAGTTGGGATAGTCTGTTAAGAAAAGTGACAAGCTGTTCTGTGCTTCGTTCAGGTAGGACAATTCGTAGGAAAGCTTGGCATATTGAAGCAGGGATACCTCCCGCTGATCGCGGTAACTGTTGTTGCGGGCGCAGAACTGAAAGGCATTTCGGGCACCCTGCAGATCGCCGGTCTTGAGGTATGCATCGCCCAATAAATACATGGCATACTGACTCAATGAATCCTGCCCACCTCCCAACTCCTTGAAACCTGGAATGCTGGCCGCGTATTGTCCCGATTGATGATAACAGTATGAAAGCTCATAAATATCCTCCCGACGCACCTTGGTTGCTTTCTCTACATATTCCTTCAACAGCGGAAGGGCTTTGTCAAAAGATCTTTTCTCAAAATAAGCATGCCCAAGCAGTTGCCTTAACGGCAATTCATAATACTGAGATGAAGGTTCTGATAATTTTCGCTCTACATATTCAATGGCCTCATTCTTCCTGCCTTGCAGATAATACAACTGTCCGATGTAATAAGGTACAATGCTTCGATATTCGGGGTGTTCCTCTACTAACCGCAGACTGGTCAACGCATTTTCGTATTGCATCTTTCGCAGGCAGAGAAATCCGTAGTAATAATTGGCAGCAAAATAGTCAGGGTGCTTTACCTCTGTTCGAATACTATCGAAATACAATTGAGCCGGATCGAATCGCTGGGCGATGAAATGGGCATATCCCTGCATGAACCGGTAGTGAACCTGCTCCTCTTTCCGCAAGTTTCGTGCATCAGCGGTCAATAGAAAACGGCGGGCCTCCTCATATCGTTGCGCCCGAAAATAATGATCGGCCAGGTAGTGGGACAACCCATGTTTGTAAGCAGGGGGAGCGGGCTCATTCAAATAACGTTCGGCCTCGGCCACTGCTGCAGTTTCATCTAAACGTACTCCGCAGGCCAACCGAAAATAATCGGCTTCTGCATCATCCACCAGCAGGTTAGTCTCGGGCCCACGTTGCTGACGCATGCGAGCGAATATGGGATAAGCCAGCGACTCCTTCCCTTCATAAAACCACTGCACTGCCTGGTCGAACGAACGACGCTGATCAAGGTCTACTGCCGTCCGTTGAGCCCAGACGCTTGCACACAAGAAGATTGATATTAATATGACTAGATA
>CAYYXC010000051.1:0-9586 GCA_964475505.1 uncultured Chitinophaga sp. | reverse complement strand
ATGGATCAATTTGGATTGTCGGCATCTGTTCAATCATTGGCCAAACAACTGAATGGCCCGAAGACCATCACACTTACTTTCGGGAACGTGTTGGCGAATGCTTATTTCTGTCAATCAGATCAATTATTGGCTTGTCATCAAGATGATTCCCTGTTCCGTAGAACTGCTTGGAGGATGCTTCAAGGGTATGTGCATCCCAAAGGAAAGTTGCCGGTACGCGTATGTGAGTTTCCAGTGGGCGCGAGCATTCAATATCCGTTTGAGCCGTTGGATTGGGAAGCCAAAGCAGCCCGCTTGCAAGAAGTGGATGCCATTGCAATGGATGGCATTCGTGAGGGTGCCTTCCCGGGTTGTGTAGTGATGGCTGTGCACCGGGGCGAAGTGATTTTCGATAAAGCTTATGGAGTGATAGATCAAAGCAGCGGTGCTACCACTACCACCGATCATATTTTTGATTTGGCTTCTGTGACCAAGATTTCGGCAACGACGCTAGCGGTCATGAAACTTTACGAGCAGGGATTGTTGCGACTTGATGCTGCACTCGCTGATTATTTACCCTATGTGAAAGGAACAGACAAAGCCTCGTTGACGGTTCGGGATCTGTTATTGCATCAAGGTGGATTGGTGCCTTTTATTGCTTTCTATAAAGAGACGATTGATCCGGCTACAGGTGCACCTTTGCCGGCTTATTACCGAAAATCGAAAGCATCCGGATTTGGTATTCGGGTAGCAAGTGATCTGTACCTGCGGGATGATTGGAGGGATACCATGATGCAGCGGATTTTGCAGAGTCCGACCAGTGCGAAAGGAAAATATGTCTACAGCGACAATGATTTTATTTTCCTTGGGAAAGTGGTAGAGCAACTGAGTGGATTGAGTTTGGATGAATTCGTTCAACGAAATTTCTATCGGCCACTCGGTATGTACACCACCGGCTTTCGTCCGAGGGAGCGATTCAACCTGACCAGCATCGTACCAACGGAGACGGAAAAACATTTTCGACAGCAAACCATTCATGGCGATGTGCACGACGAGGGCGCCTCTATGTTCGGGGGCATTTCCGGTCACGCCGGCTTATTCTCCAACGCCTATGATCTGGCCATACTTTATCAGATGCTTTTACAGGGAGGAAGTTTTCAGGGAAGGCAGTACTTGAAGCCGGAAACCATTCGCTTGTTCACCGATTACCAGGTTAATGGAAGTCGGAGGGGACTGGGTTTTGACAAACCCGAGCGCGACAATAAAAACCGCAAAGATCCTTATCCCTCTTTGTTGACTTCAACATCAACATTTGGCCATACTGGTTTCACCGGTACCTGTGTTTGGGTGGATCCGGAAAAAGAACTTGTATATATTTTCTTATCTAATCGCGTACATCCTACTCGCGATAATGGAAAACTTTCTTCCCTGTCGATTCGCGGACGCATTCAGGATGTGATTTTGAAAGCAGCTGAAGGGAAGTAGTAGGGGAGGGAAGTAGAGAGTAGAGAGTGGAGGGTTGAGATGAGTTTATTATCTCCTTCTTCTCCTTTGATCGGGTCGGCCGGGGCCAGTATTGTTCTGCTTGGGCGCTTGGTTCGGCGGTGTATTTCCACCACGTCTTTGTTGTTGCTGTTGTCTGCGCTTGCGGTCGGATTTTTCTAAGCTGCGCAGGCTGATTTGTCCTACCAACTCCACAAATTCCGGCTCTGCTTCTTTGGGTTTGCTTGATACCACCTCCACTGGTTCCAGTTCTTCGGGACGAATGCCCTGTTGATTCAAGGATTTGATCTTTTTGACGCGCTCTATGCTGAGTGGGTATTGCTTATTGCTATCGGGTAACGTATACCACATCAGATTTTTGAAAATATCTTTTTTGACCAGGAAGGCATTCCCTTTTGCAACTTGTAAAACGTCGCATTGTTCGGGGAATTGTTGCAATGCATCCAGATAGGTATCCAGTTCGTAGTTCAGGCAACATTTAAGTCGACCGCATTGTCCGCTCAATTTGGTCTGATTGATGGACAGGTTTTGATAGCGAGCGGCGTTGGTGTTGACCGATTTGAATTCTGTCAGCCATGTGCTGCAGCATAACTCTCGTCCGCAACTGCCGATGCCGCCTACTTTACCTGCTTCCTGGCGCGCACCGATCTGCCGCATCTCTACCTTGACTTTGAAGTCGCTGGCGTATACTTTGATCAGTTCCCGGAAATCTACCCGGCTGTCGGCTATGTAGAAGAAGGTTGCTTTGCGTCCGTCTGCCTGCATCTCTACCTGACTGATCTTCATGTTCAGTTTGAGTTGTTTGGCAATGGCGCGGCTGCGAATAACAGCCTCGGGCTCGCGGGCTTTGTTTTGTTTCCAGAGGTCGATGTCGCGCTCAGTGGCCAGCCGTAGGATCTTTTTCATATCGGGCTGATCTTCCTTTACACCGCGTTTTTTCATTTGGAGTCTGACAATCTCACCCGTGAGAGAGACCTCTCCCACGTCAAATCCGTTCACCCCTTCTACGGCTATGCGATCCCCCTTTTCAAAACTTAATAGGGTGGGATTTCTATAAAATTCTTTTCGGGTGCCTTGGCTGAAGCTGACTTCTACGACGCGACAAGCATCGTCGGCCAGCGGCAAATTATGGAGCCAGTCGTATGCGTTCATACGGTTACAACCGCCGGAACTACATCCGCCATTGCTCTTGCAACCGTTGGGTTTACCGCCTTTTGAAGTACTGCATCCTGAACAGCCCATGCTGAAGTTTTTTCAAGCAGACATAGGGCGAGGCAATGCAACAGGGGAGATCAAAAAGAAGGGGCCTATGGATGGCCTATAAAGAAAATTACTCGATGCTGTTGATTGTCAATCGCTTCTATTCCTGCACACCACCCAAGCCGATCACACATATCCTTTCACCTTATTCTTCGGACTCAGATGACATCAAAAGTACGATTTTGTCCTGAATGACGTGGTATACCTTCAAAGTGAGGGCGTGAAAGAGCATTTTAGCGTGGGCGTTCCGCTCGATGTAGTAAATCGCCTTGTCCATTTCTTTGGTCAGGCACTCCAGCTGCTCTATTCCTGTTATCCGGTTCAATTTGGCCGCCATGGCAGCTTCTTCTTCCCCTACGGAGGCGGGCTGACCGGTGGCTTGCATCCGGATGGCTGCTTCTAGTACATGTATTACATATCGCAGAAACTGCTTTTGTTTTTCCCGACCGATCTTACTGATCTCTTCCACCCATTTAACTTGGGCCAGGGGTCCGGTTTTGAGGATAGCATTTAGCCAATCCCGCAATCTTTCTTGCCAGCCTTCCTCAGCATGCTGCAGTTGTTGCAGCGCCTCCCGGAAGTTTCCGTCGGCTATTTGTGATACTTGTTTTGCCAGGACATCGGTTGCTTGTTTTTGATCCACCAGTGCCTGTTCAATTTCATTGGCAGTGAGCATGGGCAGACGGATCACTTGACATCGACTTAAAATGGTGGGCAGTACCAATTGCTCGTTTTCGGTTACCAGCAGGAACAATGTATCCGGTGGCGGCTCTTCGATGATCTTGAGTAATTTGTTTCCCTCCTTTTCGAGCATTTCAGGCATCCAAAGGATCAGGATCTTGAATGGGCTCTCGAAACTTTTTCGGCTGAGTTTTTTATTGATGTCCTCACACTCATAGGTCGTGATCTTTCCTTGGCTATTCTCTTTTTCTTTGATCCGTTCGGTCCAGTCAAACAGATTTCCATAAGGTTGCTCCTGCAAGAATACTCGCCACTCAGCCAGAAAGTCGCTGCTGGTTGGCTTGTCAATATTCTTGCTGCTTACCGTGGGAAAACTATAATGGATGTCGGGGTGAACAAAAGCGGCTGCTTTTTTACAGGGAGGGCAGGTACCGCATGCGTCGGCTAGTAGTTGAGTGTTGAGTGTTGAGGGTTGAGCAGGTTCTTCGCCAAAAAGGCCACTCGTTGTCGAGGATGATTTGGATTGGTGTTTTTCGCAGACCAGGTATTGAGCGAAAGCAAGTGCAAGGGGTAATCCGCCTGTTCCCTCCCGGGCTACCAGCATCAGGGCGTGACTGATCCGGTTTTGATGGTAAAGACTGCGCAGCTTTTCCTTCAGCGGTTCTTGTCCTATAACCTGGGAGAATTGCATACGCGAATATAGTTGAGAAGTTGAGAGGTTGAGGTTCAGCGTTTGAAGCTTCAGGTTGAATTATTATTTCTCAACCCCTCAACACCCATCATCTCAACCACTTCGTAATGTTCTCACTCATCGGGTCCGTACGAGGCGAAAAAGTAGCGATCAGTTCTCCTTTTTCATCCAGCAAAAATTTGCCAAAATTCCAGGTCACAGGGTTTTCAAATCCCTTTTTTTCTGCTTGCTCCTTCAGGAATTTGTAAAGGGGATGCGTGTCATTTCCTTTCACTGAAATTTTTTCAGCCATGGGGAAGGTAACGCCGTAATTTTTTTGGCAGAAGGACTTTATCTCTTCGTTGCTTCCGGGTTCCTGTCCCATAAAATTATTCGCCGGGAAACCTACGATCACCAGTTTGTTGGCGTACTGTTTGTATAATTTTTCCAGTCCCTCGTACTGCGGGGTCAGTCCGCATCGCGAGGCCGTGTTAACGATCAATATTTTTTTGCCTTTGAATTGCTTGAAATCGATCGTATTGCCATCCAATCCTTCCACTTTGAAGTCATAGATCGATCCGGAAAGCAGCAGGGAGGATAACAGTGCCATAAATAGAAGTTTCATGCGTTCATTTTTTAGATAACATTTGTGCAGGCCAATGGTTGAGTTTTTACCACAGCCCGCTTTTTAATAACGTCAGCAGGTGGTCTCTGTGTGAGCGATGGTTAACACGCTGAGGCGGCAGTTGGGGATCTCTAGCAGGGTTTGTCCGCAGGCCTCCAGTGTTGCACCAGTCGTGATCACATCATCTACCAGCAGCAGGTGTTTGCCTTTTGCCTTCTCAATATTTTTCAAACTGAATTTCCCTTTCATATTCTCCCACCGGGCGGCTCGGTCTTTTCGGGTCTGTGATTCGGTGGATCGGTTCCTGCGTACGATGTCGTTCCAAACAGGTATCCTTGTTGCGGCAGATAATCCTTGACAGATTTTTTCTGCCTGGTTGTAGCCACGCTTTCTTTTTTTGGAGATGTGCAGCGGAAGAGGAATCAATGCATCGAATGATTGGCAGTTGAAGTGTTTTTTTAACTGCTCACCTGATATTCTTCCCAGGTAATTGCCGATTCCGGGTCGGTGGTGATATTTCAATTGATGCAGGGTTTGTTGAAGCACGGAAGCTGGTTTCAGCGGATAGATGGCAAGGGCTGATTGAATTGCGATACGACCCCAGAAAATTTTTTCCAATTTGATTTGATCGGCGGGTGCATATCTGGTGACAGCCAGTTCTGCCAGGCATTGATAGCAAAGTGGTTTTTTCGGTTCGGTTCGTTGGTTAGCGCAACCACAACAGTATACAGGGAATAACCAGTCAAGCCAGCCTTTCCACAAAAGATCAAATGGCATCAGGAGAATAGATATCGATATAGATCCTCCACGCGACTCATCGCTACGATCTCAATACCAAATTTGGATTTACCCAGGTTCTTTTGGTTGTATTTGGAGACGATGATCTTTTCGAATCCGAGTTTTTCTGCTTCGGCGATTCGTTGTTCAATGCGGTTTACCGCGCGGATCTCTCCGCTGAGACCAACTTCACCGGCAAAACAGATCGATGCAGGAAGTGGTTGGTCCTCATGCGAGGAGAGCAAGGCGCAGAGCACAGCCAGATCGGTGGAAGGATCTTCGATCTTCAGTCCGCCCGCAATATTCAGAAAAACATCTTTGTTTCCGAAGGGAAATCCGCCTCGCTTCTCCAATACTGCGAGCAGGAGTTGGAGTCGACGGAGATCAAAACCGGACACGGTGCGTTGTGGTGTGCCGTAGACTGATTGCGTAACGAGGGCCTGTACTTCTATGAGCAAGGGCCTCATTCCTTCGATGGTAGCCGCGATTGCGATGCCGCTGAGGTTTTCTTCTTTTTGAGTGATGAGAATTTCGCTTGGATTGATCACACCACGCATCCCTCGATCGCTCATCTCATAGATGCCAAGTTCAGCAGTACTTCCGAAACGATTCTTCAGTGTTCGGAGAATGCGGTATGCGTAATGCCGATCGCCTTCAAATTGAAGCACCGTATCAACCATGTGTTCAAGCACTTTTGGTCCGGCGATACTTCCGTCTTTGGTGATGTGTCCGATCAGGAACACCGGTATGTTTGATTCTTTTGCAAAGCGTTGAAATTCGGCAGCGCATTCTCGGATCTGTGACACACTTCCAGGGGAGGAATCAATGTGCGGTGTTTGCAAGGTTTGAATGGAATCGACGATGACGAGTTGCGGACGAATGCGTTTGATCTCCAAAAAAATTTCATCCGTAGAGGTTTCAGTCAGTAAATAGAATTCGTCGTTGCGTGCATTCAGTCGGTCGGCGCGCATTTTGATCTGCTGTTCCGATTCCTCTCCGCTCACATAGAGTATACGAATATTTTTCAGTTGCAATCCGGTTTGCAGGAATAGGGTTGATTTACCAATGCCCGGTTCTCCTGCTACCAATACCAAACTACCGGTAACGATTCCTCCGCCCAACACGCGATTCAGTTCCGTGTCGGGTGTACTGATGCGATGCTCAGGCTTTGATTCAACATCGTTCAGCGAAATGGTTTTGGGACCGATGCGTCTTTCATCGTCTTCTTTCCAATTCTTTTTTTTCTTTTCGTCTTTATGTACGGGTTCTTCTAAAAATCCATTCCATTGTTGACAGCCCGGGCATTGTCCCAGCCATTTGACAGATTCATATCCGCAGTGTTGACAGAAATAGGCGGTCTTCGTTTTACTCATGCCTCCACGTTTTTCTTTTCGTGAATTGTAAATGTAGGGTAGGAATGCAGCAATGTTTACACCGAATCGTGGTAGGATTGAATGGATAAAACACGATAAAAAAAGAAGGGCCGGTCTTAAGACCAGCCCGACTTACTAACCCATTAAATTCTGTTGCTAAATTACAAATTGGGGGTGGTACGGGCAATAATATTTTGTGGTGTGATGCAAAATTTTTGTTAGGAGTCTTGTTTAGGTTTGAGGAGTCTTGAGTCCCAATAGTCCCTCATAATATATTGATAAGCAACGCCTTACACTCTCCATAACTTTCTCCTTTTTTATTGATTTTCAACCGATTGCCTTTTTTGAGAACTATCCTTTCATGCCAAAACGTCTGGAATTTGGAGTACGTCCAGATTGGACGGAAATTTGACATATTAAAGGTAAAATCACAGAAGCATGACAAACGAGATTATGTTGGTTTCCCTGCTTTTTTTGGGAATCAGTTTTTTGGTTTCATCCATTTTAAAATCCAAGTTCACGAAGTACAGTAAGATGCCTTTGTCTACTGGATTGACGGGTAAAGAGGTTGCGGAGCGGATGTTGCGTGAGAATGGCATATATGACGTACAGGTGATTTCGGTCGATGGGTTCCTGTCAGATCACTATAATCCACTCAATAAGACCGTGAATTTGAGTCCGGAGGTTTACCATGGCAATAGCATATCTGCCGCGGCGGTGGCAGCCCATGAGTGTGGGCACGCGGTTCAGCACGCCACGGCTTATGGTCCGCTTGTTTTTCGCAGCAAGATGGTTCCGGCCGTTCAGGTTACCTCACAACTGGTGAATTGGATCCTCTTGGCTGGTATTATTGTATTGGCCACCACGCAGCACCCGACCATTTTGGTAATCGGAAGCCTGGCCGTGGGGCTGACGGTGTTATTCACGCTGGTGACCTTACCGGTGGAGTTCGATGCCAGTCACCGCGCATTAAATTGGTTATCAACGACTAATATCACAAATACCCAAGAATACCCAAAGGCCAAGGATGCCCTGAAATGGGCGGCGACCACCTATTTGGTGGCTGCTTTGGCTGCCGTGGTTCAACTGATACAGTATATAATGATCTATTTGGATAGCCGCGACAGGGGCTAAGTTTCTGGCCCGCCCGGTTAAAATTTTTTTGGATTCGGCTGCCTTGCTTTAACAGGCAGCCGATTTTTTTTGCCTAATTGGTTGATTCCCAGTGAAAAAATTATTTCCGATTTTGGGAAATGTTAACAATTTCTTATTTTCGCCTCATACCAAAATATCATTCGAAATGAGAAAATTATTTTTTCTGATCGGTTTGATGTTGTCTGTTAGTTTGGCTTTTGCCCAGCAGACCATTTCAGGCCGCGTGACCGGTGAAGATGGTAATCCTCTTGTAGGCGCCACTGTGGCTGCCAAAGGAGCCAATGCCAGTACCACAACAAATGCCAATGGCCAGTTCACCTTAAGTGTACCGGCGGGTGTTAAAACCTTGGTTGTTTCCTATGTTGGGATGACCAGCATGGAAGTACCTGCTTCCGGCAACAACTTGTCAATCTCTTTGAAGTCTGCTTCTGGCGAGATCGGAGAGGTAGTTGTTACGGGTGTGGCGCAAGCAACGTCTAAAAAGAAGTTGACCTTTGCTGCTACTTCTGTAAAAGGAAGCGAGATCAACATCGTACCTCAGTTGGATGCCTCGCAATCACTGCGCGGGCGCGTAGCAGGTATTCAGATCAACCAAACCCAGGGTGACCGTGGTGCAGCCGTATTCCTTCGCGGTGCCAAGTCGGTATTCGGAAACATCGCTCCGCTCATCGTAGTTGATGGATTCCAAACCTCTTTGAGTCTGAGTGACCTGAACCCCGAGGATATCGAGAACATCGAAGTAGTTAAAGGTGGTGCCGGTGCCGCTCTTTATGGTACACGTGCCGAGGGTGGTGTTATCCAGGTGATCACCAAAAAAGGTCGCGCTACTGGTGGTAAGCCCACTATTGTTGCGGATGCCGAGTTTGGTGTGAACAACATCCAGCGCATTCCTGAGTTGACCGACAAGCATATCTACAAAGTGAATCCGGATGGTTCTTTCTTGATCACCAACCCGGCTTCTCCTTTCCAGCGTACCATTGATTATCAGGCTAACGGGTTCTCTGTAAAAATGAACCGTTATCAGAAGAACTTCGACAACACACGTGCGTTGTTGGACAATCGTCCTTTCAGCAACTACGTAGTTTCTATGTCTGATGCGAAAGGTCCGTTGAAATACTATGTTTCTTTCCAGAACCAGCGTCGCGGTGGTGCCGTATCTATCGTAGATGCTGACGTTCGTAATACCATGAAGGTGAACGTGGGATACAATCCTTCGAACAAGATTGAAACGAACGTAACATTCCAATACATCAACTTTAATCGTCCCTCCGATTACATTTCTCGTAACACACAGGGTACGTTATTCGCGGCCACGCTGCAGTATGAGCCTTTTATGGATTTGACCGAGAAGAATCCGGATGGCACGTACAAGGCAAAGCCAACTGGTTTTGAGTTCCAGAATGCAAACCTGTATAATCCTCTCTATGAGTGGGATCAGCGCGAAGTATACAGCGTCTCTACCAACACCTTGTTGGGTGGTGACATCCGCTGGCGCTTTGCGAAAGGTTTCGACGTGTTTGCAAGTGGTTCTATGAATACCGAGACCGGCAACAACTGGAGCTA
>CAYYXC010000050.1:0-9622 GCA_964475505.1 uncultured Chitinophaga sp. | reverse complement strand
ATTGTAATGGTGAGTGCGAGAAGTAAGAATATATTTTTCATGATGAAATGTTTGTTGTTGAATATTTAATTAGTTGTGTTGGATGCATGAATCCATCTCAGATTCTAAACACCTCGATCAGCCGATATCGATATCTGTCGGATAATGGATCATCAGGACAACGCAATCGATTGGAGGACTGTTCTCGCAGTGATTCAACAAAAACGACCGGCTGAAAGGGAACCAAATCGGCCGGTAACTTTTTTACAGATAAAGGCCCTGCATATGAGTGCGTTTGATCCTGCTTCAGTTTAATTACATCGGTGCGGTCGTGGCAGCAGTCATTGTCTTCATTCATCTGCATGCCACAGTCGTTGCAGACGTCCTCATGGTCGGCCGCAAAAAGTCCGATCTCGGCCAAACGATCCATGCAATAATGCAGGTGCACTACCACGCCCGAACTGAGGAGCAGGTAGAGTACCACCACGATCGAAAAGACGAATTTCCGCATGTAAAATAAAGTTACATCAATTCACAAAACGCCAATAAATACCGATTCGCACCTGCAGCCCCGGTAGATAGTAACCTGGTGCCACGGGGTTGTTACGGGTGAATCCGAATCCATCCAGATCCCGCGCTGAGTTCAGGTTCTCGGCACGTACGAAAGCCGTAAAGGGCTTGATCCTGAAATGGGCATAGGCGGCTATATCCGGCAGCGTATTGCGGATGGTGCGGGTATCTTGGAAGAAGAACTGACCCAATACCGGCGAATAGGCATCGGCCCGGTAAGGTGGTCGATATCGAAATTCCAGACCCGTGGCCAGTTGCAGATTTTTGAACCCCAAGTTCCCCTCATAACCCAAGCGCTGTCGAGTGAAAAAGGGAATGGCATTCACCGGGGCGGAACCGATCCGCTGTTGCCAGAGCAGTTCGGCGTTCCATCGCCAGGACTTGCCAAGCCGAAAAGTTTTTGATGCCCGGAGCTGAACAACATTAAAAAGCGCATCGGTTTGTGCGGGTTGATTGAAAGTTGTCCAATAAGCCAATTGATTGATCAAATAATATGATCCGTGCAATTCCAATCCGATCCGATCCCAGGTCAGATCAGCCGAGAGCCTTGTAAGGTTCTCTTTTTTTGCTTGGAAGGTTTGTTGGCGCAAGAAGAAACTGCTGCGGGGATCAAACAGAAATCCGGGCTGGCGATTGCTTTGCTGAAATTGCATCCGCACCGATCCGCCAGACTTGGATATCGACCGCTGCAAAGAAGCTTGTAGTTGATAGTCGCCTTGATTAAAGCCGGTTAGAAATAGTTGTCCCTCTGCAAACAGATCCCATTTCCGGTTTTTTGTGCGATTTCTGTACTCCCCCATCACCGAAGTATTAACAAACTGAGGGCGAGCAGATAGGGTTTGTCCCTGATAGGATTGCGCGCGTGCGCCCACCCGAAAGAATTGATGGAGGTTTTTGGGGTCGGGAAATTGATAGAGGGCAAACTCCGCAGATAACACCTGCCATTGATCTTGCAGGTTGATCGAATCAAAACGCTGCAACCAATGCCAGCCGTAATTGGGACCATAGTAATTGGAATCACCCCGCTCATCCCGATAATTGAATCGCATACGATCGTATCGAATAGTTGCCTCTACCCTGAACTGAGGAAAGAACAGTGGGATCACCGTAGAATCTGTCACTAATGAATCTTTTCTGCCAAAATCATATTGATGCCTGGAGAGAAATTGGGAGGTTCGATAAAAATTTCCGGTGCGTATCTGGGTGCTGAAAAAATTTGCAGAAAACGTATTAGATCCGCCAATAGTGGTGGGGAGTGTATAACGCTCCTTGTATACCGGGTCATTGAGCAAGTTGGCGGAGTCAACCACGCCTCCATTCTCCCCTACCTGTAGCTTGTTAGAGGTGAGTGAGAAATATTGGGTGTAGCGAAGATTTTTTGATTGATACCGGCTGGTAAGAATGTAGTTGTGGTGATTGCTGATCTGATTTTGGAAGAACCCAGGAGCATTGATCATACGGTAACCGCCCATGAAATTCCATTGGGGCCGGATGTTCTGCGTATGCAGCAACTCTATGATTTGCTCGGCCCGGCTACCCAAGAGATAGTTCAGCTCTGTATAAGGACGAGTGGTTTGATAATACTTGGCTTGCTCGGGGGACCAACTGTATGCATCGAGTGCATGAAAGCCCGGATCAAAACCCACTGCCATACGGGGCGTAAAAGCAAGCGGACGGGCAGCCGTTCCCAAATTACCCAGATGGATCCAATCAGATCGTAAGGGAAATTTTCGGTCGATCTCATTGACGGATGAATCCAGCTGATAAGTAGTGGGTAGGTGCAGATATCGATAGTGAATAGTTAGGGAATCCTCCAGCCTGTTTCTGCGCTTCAAGCTATCTCCTCCGCCTTCCAGGGAGCCAGCGCCCCCAAACCGACTGCCACGACCCATCCCAGGCATACCGCCCCCCTGTCCCAGACGTCCGCCTACCCCCCGAATGATCGGCTCTTGAGCGTACAGCAGCGTATCCGGCAAGATTGCCGGGGCTAAAAGCAGGAAGAGGACTACAAGCGATATGCGCACAGCAGCAAATCTACTTTCCCCGGGGAAGAATCGAAGGAAAAATCTGTTAAGATGCACTTATCTTCGCGGCAAATTTTACGGTATGAACCTCCACGAATACCAAGCCAAATCGTTGCTCAAACAATATCAGGTACCCGTACAAGAGGGTCAAGCCTGTGCCAATCTAGAGGAAGTTGAAAAAGCTTACACTCAAATTCAAGCCGCCAGCGGAAATCCTTTCGCCGTGATCAAGGCGCAGATCCATGCCGGAGGTAGAGGAAAAGGCACCATTCAGGAAACTGGAATCAACGGTGTGAAAGTGGGCAAAGGCCTGGAGCAAGTAAAAGAGTTTGCCGGCAAAATTTTGGGTGGTACCCTGGTGACACTGCAAACCGGTCCAGCCGGAAAGAAAGTGAATCAGGTACTGATCGCGCAGGACATGTACTACGATGGTCCCAGCGATCGTAAAGAATTTTATCTATCCATTCTGCTAGACAGAAGCAAGGGGCAGAACGTGATCATGTATAGCACGGAAGGCGGTATGAATATTGAGGAAGTGGCCCACGATACACCAGAAAAGATTTTCAAAGAATGGGTTCATCCGGGTGGTGGTCTGCCGGGCTTTCAAGCCAGGAAGATCGCGTTCAACCTGGGATTGTCCGGTGATGCTTTTAAGAACTGCGTGAAATTCGTTACGAATCTGTACAATGCCTATGTGGGATTGGATTGTTCGATGCTGGAGATCAACCCGCTCTTCAAAGCGGCCGATGACAAGATCCTGGCAGTGGATTGCAAAATGAATATTGATGACAATGCATTGATGCGTCATCCCAACATCGCAGCCATGCGCGATGAATCGGAAGAAGATCCCACCGAAGTAGAGGCCGGCAAGTTCAACCTGAACTTTGTTAAGCTGGACGGAAACGTTGGTTGCATGGTGAACGGCGCCGGTTTGGCCATGGCCACCATGGACATGATCAAACTTAGTGGCGGAGAGCCCGCCAACTTCCTGGACGTAGGCGGTACGGCCAAGGCGCAAACCGTTGAAGCTGGATTCAAGATCATCCTGCGCGACCCGAACGTAAAAGCCATTCTCATCAACATATTCGGAGGTATAGTTCGTTGTGACCGTGTTGCTCAGGGAGTCATTGATGCATACAAGAACTTGGGAAATATCGACATCCCCATCATCGTTCGTCTGCAGGGAACCAATGCTCCGGAGGCGAAAAAATTGATCGATGAAAGCGGACTAAAAGTACGTTCTGCCATTTTGTTGAGCGAGGCAGCGGAACTAGTTCGGGAAGCCATCGCCTGATCGGGTCAGCGGCATCACTTCGTATACGGGAGAAAACAGATACTGTTTTCCAGAATTCAATTCCGTACAGAGGAATCGCTTGCGCACTTTCCTTTCCACGCGAAAATGTCTCCCCTCCTTTGTGGTAAATTCTTGGAGTTCGCCCAAATCCTCCACGAGCACGCAATCCCCTTTCTTTTCAGGCGAATCGAATTGACGTAGTGCCCGTATCAGTCCCTCATCCGCACAACTACTCGCTACCGGATCTTGTATCGTACGGATCAAGGCACGTTCCAATTCAGGAGGAAAACAACGAGCAGTTAAAAAACCTTGTAAGAGTTCACTAAAACAGGATTTCCACTCTCTCCCATGTGGCATCACCCGGTTGCCATGTTGCTCGTAGGTGAGCAAATGTGCCAATTCGTGTAATAGCGTTACTAAAAAAGCAAACGGATTGAGGTTGCCATTCACGGATATCCGGTGCGGTTGATGTTGATAGCGATGTCGGTAATCCCCCAACACCGTTCGACGGGCCCGGGTAATGGTTAAATGCACGCCATATTGATTCAAATAATTCAGCACCGGTACCGCTGTATTAGGCGGAAGGAAGTCGGACAGTGTTTGTAGCGGAACTTCCTTTTTAGGCATTGACAGCAGGTGATTTCAGTTTAACGCGCAGCATCCGAATTTCAATAACCCAGTAAAGAATATAAAAAAATGCACCGCCCACCAATCCGGGGATGTTTACCTGCTTACGGTTTAGAAAGATGTAAATGCAAGCAGCCAGGGCAATGCCCATAAATCGAATCAGAAATCCGCCGTACAAAGACTTAAGCACTGCATGTCCGCCAGAGCCTTTCATCGATGCTCGCATCAATAGCGAAGCCAATGCAGCGGTGCAGAACAAGACCGTGTTGGCGCCATGAAGGACCCACTTATCTGCGCCCAATTTAAGCAGTAAGTCACCGGCAACAACGATCAATAATTCAAGTGAGACAAATAGTATGAACAGAGGCGCAAGGCCATTGGAAGCGGTGGTGGATTTACCGGACATCATAAATCAGTTGCTGGTTTCTCGAATGAGTCTGTAAAAAATAACGATCAGTACAACGACGGGTAACAAGGCAGTAAGCAGAGGGAAAATGCCCAGCATTCGATCAAGGCGGATGCCCAACCACACGGCCAAAATGAGGTAGGCCATGATCTGTGTTGCCAACCCTACATAGCGCCAGGTCGACCGATCAGAGGACGGCTGCTGTGTTCGCTTGCTCATTGTTTCCCATCTCCACAATATTGGCTCCCATATGACATTGTCCGTTGAATGTAGCACTCGGCTCGATCTGCAATTTTCCCGCATATAAATTTCCCGACACAACGGATTCGCCTCTCAGTTGAAGCAGCTCCCGACAACGGATATTGCCATTCACTTTTCCATTGACATCGCATTGCACGCTTTCGAGATCACCTTCTACCACACCACCCTGACCGATAATGATCCGAGAGGCACTTTTTACATTGCCTATGACCGTGCCATCGATGCGTAGATCCTGCTGGCTTTGTATATCACCCTTCAAAATGGTATTGGCTCCAATCAGGGTAGCAGAATTGGAGGAAACCGGAATAGATGCCATGATGTCTGCTGGTTTTGTTTTGTTATTGAACATAAGAAATCTTTAATTGGTTTCTATTTCAAGCGCTGGGATCTCCAGTGCTGTAGTATCCAAGGGGGTAGTGCCAGTGCCCGAGAGCACTTTTTTTAGTCCTAAAATATACTGTGCCTTGTATGCGTCCTGTCGTTCGATCGAATCAACTCGGTATTGAAGTTGCCTCAAGGCACGCACGGAACGATAATTGTCGCCTGCCCCGGGTATATAGTATTTCAGCGGAGTAAATACGATCAGGGCTGTGGTGAATCCCACGAGCAAAACAAAGATCATACTAAGTCCCACATACACACTACCACGGGTAAGTTGGAAGCTGGTCAACTCCTCGTAGGTATCGTCATTCATGACCACCAACCGGTAGCGACTGCGAAACCGTTTCCAAGCGGATGATGCGTCGAGTTTGATCATAAAACCCTTTGGATAAAGGTAAGAAATTCGATCGTTGAGGACAGGACTTACTCCCCTTCAAATTTGCTATTTTCGCTTCGGTGCCAACCCATTAGAAAAAAGGGGCCTGACAGAAGTTTTATCGCCAAGACCATACTAAAACCAGCCAAAAAGCAGTTATTACTTTCCCATATGCCCCGCAACACCTTTTCGTTTACATTGCTGCTAATGGCCTTGACGCTGTTGGGGGAATCATTGGCCCAGACGGGTTTTGAGATCAAACTGGATAAGCCCAAGGAGTATGAGGAAAGGATTTTGCGCAGCGAACGAACCCCTATAAAAAAGATCGGGCTCCCGCAGCGAATGTTGCAGAATACCGTCACCCGCTACAACTATTATTTCAATGCCTCCAACAAACTGAACGAGGTGATCGAGCGGGCCAAGCAGGCATTTACCGATGATTACACCAAACTACTCCCCTTCTACAATTACACCTTAGAAAGCACCGCCTCGGATGCTACTCAATTAGACTCAATCATCTGGAAAACTAATTCAGGCATCGTGCTGCACGACCTGCGGGGTGACTGGACAGATGATCTCTACTTACTTTGGGGTGCTGCTTATTTCTTTCAACAAAAATTCGACTCTGCCCGCATACTCTTTCAATTCATCAATCAGGCCTATGCCCCCAGAGAGAAGGACGGATATGCAAAAACAATCGGAAGTGCCCGTGATGGAAATAATGCCTTAAGTGTATCAACCCCTGAAAAGAAAGGGAAGATCGCCCGAATGATCTCAAAAGCCCCTCCGCGTCGCAACGACGCTTTCATCTGGCAAATCAGAAACTACATTGCGCAAAATCAATTGGCTGAAGCTGCCAGTTTGATCGAGGCCCTACAGCGAGATCCTCAATTTCCGGTTCGCTTGCGCGAAGAGCTGCATGAGGTAGAGGCCTTGCTGTTTTATCAGCAGCAGAATTGGGACAGCACGGCTCATCACCTGAGCCAAGCCCTTGAGCGGGCAACCAATCAAAACGAAAGAGCCCGTTGGGAATTTTTATTGGGTCAACTCTACGAGCAAACAGGAAAATGGAGCGAGGCGAAAAAATACTACCGCCGCTCCATTCCGCGCACCACCAACCCAATCCTCGAGATCTATGCCCGCCTGGGTGCTATCCGCACGGATCGAGAAGGAGATGCCTCGTTGATCGCCGAGAATATTCGCGACCTGAAACAAATGGCCAAGCGCGATAAATATGCCGATTACCGCGACATCATTTATTTCATGGCAGCGCAGATGCAAGGACAAACAGGAGATCAACCAGCCACCAAAGAATTACTTCTTAACAGTATTCAGGTTGCCTCCAACAACGCCAGTTTAAGAAATCAGGCCTTTGAACAATTGGCGCGCATCTGTCTGAACGAAAAAGAATATCGTCAAGCATATAATTTCTACGACAGTATTCAACTGAACGACCCCAAACTACCCAACCCCGATTCCATTCGCAAATGGAAAGAAGTACTGAGCGTGATCGCTACGCAAATGGAGATCATTGAGCGACAGGATAGTCTACTCAGGATCGTGGCCATGCCCGAGGAGGAAAGAAAAGAATTCATACGAAAGCTTGTAAAAGAACTTCGTCGGCAACAGGGACTCAAAGATGATTCCAATCGGCCCCAACCCACCACAGGCACCACTGTAATGGGTACGGGCGGTACGGAGCCAAAAGGAGAATGGTATTTCTACAATGTCAATTCCCGATCGCGCGGACAGGCGGAGTTCCAAGCCCGGTGGGGGAACCGACCCAATGCAGATCAGTGGCGTCGGATCGCAGCACTTAATAGCAGCACTCAACCAACCACGGGCAGTGGTACAAACCTGCCAGGATCTACAGGAAATACTTCCACAACAGGTGAGATTGACTTTGAGACGCTGTATGCCTCCCTCCCACTCACCGTGGAGCAACAACAAAAGTTATACGATTCATTGCAACAAGCTTGGTTTGTATTGGGAGAGACATACACCCAACGAATGGAAGATTGCGCTAAGGGGATCACTGCACTGGAACTGATCGTCAACACGTATCCAACTTTTCAACGGATGGATGAGGTGCTATTCCTACTCTATTTCTGTCACCTAAAAAATGGAGATGAGGCACGCGCCAGAGACGTTCGCGCCAAACTTGAAAAGAATTTCCCCTCCTCCCCCAAAACGAACTTGGTCGTATCCGGAAAAGATCCGGCCAAGGAAAAACAAAAACAGGCAACCTTAATGTATCAAACCGTTTATGATCAGTTCGTAAGCGGCCAATATGCCAAAGCTGCCTCGTTGAAAAAAGAAGCAGATTCACTTTACGGAAAAAATTACTGGACGCCTCAACTCGCATATGTGGAGGCAGTCTACTACATCCAACAGCGCGTGGATACTGCTGCATTCAATCGCTTGAATTTTATCGTTCAAAATTTTCAATCCACCCCCTTAGCCATCAAAGCTGAGACATTGATTCGAGTACTGAGTCGCCGCGACAGCATAGAACAAGAATTAAAAAATTACACTTCTACTACGCCAAATACCCAAAAAGCTGATACGGTAGTTAAAAAACAACCTACCCCAACACCGCCATCAACTGCAAAACCAACTAGTCAACCTGCCCCTGTCAATCAGCCAACACCAACCAAACCGGATTCGGTCAGCGCAGCTCCCAAAAACGCAGTTTATTCTTTTAGACCCAACCAAACACACCAAGTGGTGGTCCTGCTTCAGGATGTAGACATAGTATTTGCCAACGAAGCTAAAAATTCAATATTCCGATATAACCGGACTGCTTTTTACGATAAGCAATTCACCTTGGAGGTCGTGAGGTTGAATGACAAACAACAACTATTGCTGATCGGATCCTTCCCGCAATCAACCGCTGCCCTGGATTATCTTAAAGAGGTCAAAAAAGCAGCCCCTACCACGATCTTCCCCTGGCTCAACGCCAATCGTTACCGATTTGGGATCATCGATGCAGAGAACCTGCAACAAGTGCAATCGGATAAGAAATACGACGATTACGAGCAATATATCCAACGGGTTTACCCGGATCTGCTTAAATAAAACAGCCGAATTGCTTTTCGGCAAACATCGCTCCCGATACAGTAATTTTGAATCCGTATGCGTGCCGCCCCCACAACTGAATCGCCCCGTATTCGCTGGAACCGAAAGTTTTGGAAACTCTTTGCCATCGGATTCGGTTTTCTGGCCTTGTTTGTGCTGGTCGCCAACTGGGGATTATTCGGTTACATGCCTTCATTGAGCGAACTGGAAAATCCGGCCATTGTACAAGCCTCAGAAGTATATGCAACAGACGGCACGCTAATGGGCAAATACTACACCGAGCGGGGCAACCGCTCGCCGGTGAAGTATCGTGAGATTTCTCCTGCTGTGATCGATGCCCTGATCGCTACAGAAGATGAGCGCTACTATGATCACAATGGAATAGATTTCAAATCGACTCTTCGAGCAGTTTTTTCGCTGGGTACCGAAGGCGGTGGCAGCACCATCACGCAACAGTTGGCCAAGGCCCTGCTGGACCAAGGCAGCAAGAATAAGGCCTGGCGGGTGATCGAGAAAATGAAAGAGTGGATCATCGCCGTTCGTTTGGAGAGAAACTTTTCAAAAGAAGAGATCCTGACCCTTTACCTCAACACTGTTCCATTTGGAAATAACCTTTACGGCATACG
>CAYYXC010000049.1:8792-9702 GCA_964475505.1 uncultured Chitinophaga sp. | reverse complement strand
CCCAGATATGTAGTAATGACATTGGGATGGATATGGGCACTACCTGAACTCCCGACTGTTAGGTCATGTGTAGATGTGTTGATGCTCCAATTAGTTCCAGACGTAGTGGTTCCACTTGATCCCTCCCCACTGGTGCTGATAGTGAGGTGTTGACTGCTACCAACATGGGAATAAGTAAAAACTAGTAGAAATAAAAACACTCGAATGGAGGCTCTTGTGAAGATCATGGTGCTATCTTGAAGTTTACAAATTGGGTGGCAAACAGATCCTTTTGTCAGTTAGAGGGATTCAGCCAGGAGGATATGCGCCAATAATGGCGCAATAAACATGTAAACTCACAAGGAATTGAGCATCAATCTAGTAAACAGGTAAAAAAACGACATTTCTTTACCAAATTTGACGGCAGCTCTATTGATTTTGCTTTCTTAAGTATTCGCTGGGGGACATGCCAGTCACTTCCCTAAAAGAATTATTGAACGATATTCGGTTGGAAAAGCCGGATTCCAATCCGATGGCTTCTAGAGTCTTGTGACGGGTTTCACCAATGTCTATCAGATGTTGAGCGTGACGAACCCGAAATTCTGCCCGCATGCGGGTGAATCGGGTATTAAGGATTTGGTTGAAACAGTAATAAAGGTGGTGTTTGGGAGTGTTCAGTACCCTCGCTAGGTCATCCGGGCCAAAGTCGGGGTTTAGAAAGGGCTTCCGGCGCTCCATGAATTCAAGGATCCTGCTTGCCAAGCCCTCAAAATCACCCTCCAAGGTCTCTGATTTCTCGGCTTCCAATACATCGGACGATGGCACCTGCTTTGTTTTGCCCGTAGAAGCTATGGGGAGGGAATCCTGCACCTCCTCAGTTTGGTTGGCCCCTGATTCTTCTACTCGAGCGCGCGGGATACCGTATAAGATC
>CAYYXC010000049.1:1654-8782 GCA_964475505.1 uncultured Chitinophaga sp. | reverse complement strand
CCAAAGACATCCTAGAATGGAGACGACTGTGTCTGCTCCTTGGTGATGATGTCCCAGGGCGCTCTCAAGAATTCGTGAGTAGGCTTATCAAACCGTATAAAATACTCGATTATGAGAGCCGTGTAGGATGAAACAATAAACAGACAGATCAACAAAAAAGCGGTCAAGAAGCGAAGGATGCGCCGCGCATCCTTGAACGGAATCCTACCCTGCGCAGGATAATGTTGTTTAAACCGGTGCACCAAATACAAGCAATACCCAATATAGCCGAACCAGGTAATGAGCCGAAGCGCAATGTTTACGGTCACCGGATACAACAACAGATCATTTACCCGAACCATGTAGTGTACGTCTCGTAACATCTCCTCGGCCACTAATAATTTGAATGACCAGGGCTTAACGACATAAGGCAGCATCCCTATGAGCAACATCATAAAGGGGATGAAATGCCAAGCATCTGTCCAGCGAAGGCGTGTTTGATCCAGTAAGATACCACGCACATAAAAAAAGATGAATGGGCCCAGGAGATAGTATAGCGGGCTTGGGTGAATAAAGAAAACAGCCATCCAGAAATTCGAGGTGCCCGCAAAGGCAAAATAGTGAGCTAGTTGAATGATCGAGATTATGATCATCGACATAGAAAACCATACGGAACTGGGTTGAATCCTCCTGTTATTATAAAGTAGAAGCGTTGCCAGGAAGATTGTAAGTATCGCAATGAGTAATGTCATGAGCTGGCCCTAAAAATCCAATTCCCTGATTGGTCTGTTAAATTGACTGTTATATTATATAGATATTGTTAGTTCCTCTAATTCTTTTTCACATACTTCTCCAGCCACTGATGCTGTTCCCACAACAGGTGTAGTACGTTTTCCTTGCCGCGGTAGCCGTGGGCTTCGTATGGCAGTACTACATACCGCGCTGTTCCGCCATGGCCCTTGATGGCGTTATAGAAGCGCTCGCTTTGGATGGGGAAGGTTCCTTGGTTATCGTCCATTTCTCCATGGATCAGCAGGATAGGAGTTTTAATCTTGTTCGCATAACTAAATGGACTCATGTCAAAATACAAGTTCGGTGCTTGCCAATAAGTTCTGTCCTCATTCTGAAATCCAAAGGGGGTAAGGGAGCGGTTGTATGCACCGCTTCGAGCAATACCTGCCTTGAACAAATTAGTGCTTGCCAGCAAATGAGCGGTCATGAACGCCCCATAACTATGTCCGCCTACTGCAACGCGTTTGGGATCGCCAACGCCCATCTCATTCAATTTGTTGATGGCCGACTCGGCATTCATTTTTAGCTGTTCGATGAAATTGTCGTTGGGTTTTTTATCCTCGCTGGTCGCTACGATCGGCATCTCCGCATTGTCCAATACAGCATAGCCTTGCGTCACCCAAAAAACTGGACTGCCCCAACTGATGGTAGTGAAACGATGATTGGAGCCCCGTACCTGTGCGGCATCTGCAGCAGAATTGAATTCCCTTGGATAGGCCCACATTAGAACCGGCAGCGGTCCATCCTTGGACTTATCATATCCTTTCGGTAAATATAAATTTCCGGTAAGGTCAACGCCATCAGCTCGTTTGTACTTGATCTTCTCCCGAGTAATGCCCTCCAGTGCAGGGTAGGGATTCTTAAACTCGGTGAGCGGGCGATCGGCAATGCGCGCTTTTAAATCCTTGATATAATAGTTGGGTACTTCCTGCTGTGATTCTTTTCGGGTGATCAGTGTCAACCGCTCCGCATCCAATACATCGATGATCGACTCAAATGTTCCTTCTGGACAGCGCCAGAGGATCTCCGTTTTTTTGGAGGACAGATCAAACTTAGCCAAGAAGGGGAGGTCTCCTTTAGGGGAGGAGCCCGTATTGTTGATCATAAGCAATTTGCTTCCCTGATCGGTTGTTGCAACCGCACTTCTTCCCCATTTGTTTCGCTTGGTGTATGGTTGACCAGGATCGCTGTACGCATCATTCGTAGAGCGTTCATTTAATACTTCCATTTTACCTGTAGAGGGATTGAAAATATGTACGCGTACTTTTTGACTGCCGGTCAATCCTTCACCAACCAAGGCCAAGGTGTCGCTGCCCCAATCAATTCCACGAAACCGCCATTTTGTTTTAAGCAGTTCTTTTGCTTCTCCTGTAAATGGAGCACTCAATGCATAAAGGGCATCGTGATATTCCATTTTATTTTTGATCAACCCGCCATCAAGTGGCTGGCACCAGGTAATGGTTGCCGGTGCGTCAGCACGCCATTCGAAACTACGTGGCACGTCTTGCACATTATCAAAACCAGAAGGCGACCCTTCGCCGGATGGCAACTCAACCAACACCTTCACGGTTTTTCCGTTCAGGGTACTGATGCTTATAGTTGAGGCAAAAAGTTGTGCAGGCACCAGATAGGAGAATGGCTTGCGGATCGTCCGAGTCATCAAATAATTTTTGTCGGGCGAGAGACTTATGGAGGAGTAGATGGCAGGTGCTCCGATTTTTGTCTCAATACCATTTGTATTTTTTACCAATTGGCTGGTTGATAAAAATTCAAACAGCTGTGCATCGTAGGGACTCTTAATGAGATCCTGATAGGTACGAACCGGTGCTTCTTTTCCGTAGTTCTCCTGTACGGCGGGTCCTTTGGGCGTAACCGGTCGTTTCGGTGCGGCGGTCGCAGAGTAAAGCGTCGTTTTGTATAGAAGCGTATTGTCGTCTATCCAACTAAATGCACTCCCTAAGATGGTATTGAGTGGTTTTTGATTTATTTTTTTGGCGATTTGGGTTTTCACGTCGATCACATAAAGATCCACCCGACTCGCCCCGGCATGCGTGAAAGCAATTTTTGTTTGCGAAGAATTCCACGCAGGCTGACCGGCTAATAATCCAACAGGAAGGCCTTTCACCTGAAATTCCTTGTCCGCTTTGATATTCTTCAGTCTGAAATTATTGATGTAATTCTGTCGGCTTGGTGAAAAATTGGAAGGGTTGATGCGTAGTCCGGCTACTCTTGCCTCTGGCTGTCCTAATTCTTCCACCGTTGGGTAATTGTTACGTTCCATCAACAGCATCCAGTTCGCATTATCATCAATGCTTACTGCCGGCGTGGGTTTGGCCAGCAAAAGGTCGGCTAACACCGCAGGGGGTGTTTGATAACTGGATCCATCCTGAGCAATCAGTGTCAAATTGCTCAGTAAAAATGTGCAACAGACAAAAAGGCGGGTAATTGTTCTCATGGCTAACATCATTATAGCCATGAAGATAAGTAGTGGAAATTATATTTTAATGACGGGTGTTTCTGCTGAAAAATCCGTGCATTACTTGCATGTGCGGGATAGCCAGAATGGAGAGTCCGATGAAGAAAATGAACAAGCCATTACTATAGTCAAAGTAACGATCAATCATAAAGAAAAGACCAATCATGATCAGAAAGGCCAGACCGGCAAACAGGATGGTTTGCGGGGTGATATACTGCCGCATGTAGGCCACCGTAGAGAATCGGGCTTCCTGCCGAATGGCCTGGATGGAAAGTAGTGAGTGCCAAAGTCCGAAATAAAAGGCGAATCCGATCAGGAAAGGAAGATTGGCGACCAAGTATTGAACCAAGACCAATACCATTACCCTGAAAAATAAATGCTCATCCTTGGGGGAAAAGAGCAGTAATAAGATGAGTGAGCTAAATAATGTGACTCGATAGATCGCATCGAAATGATCGATGGACCAGGATAAAAAACCATATCGTTGAATGGAATTTCCTATCTCCGGGATGTATCCGACCAATTCTTCATGGTGACCAAGCAGCAAAAGAACAAAAGTCGATGATCCGTAAAGGAACACAGCGATTGTTTTGATCGATGGTTTCAGCTGAAACTCCTGCAAGTCAGTTTCCCCGAAGTGTAGGGCTGAGAATACAAGAAAAAAGCTAAGTGCAACAGGTGGCCAGATCCAGAGCAATAAGAAAAGAATGGACTGTCCCACGTAAAAAAATAGAAATCGATTCATTGTGTAGGAGCCCGCTTGCTGCTGTTCAGCGTTGTGACGGGCTACAATATAGTCAAGCGCGCCATGCGGTATGCCCAATCCAACGATGGTCAAAATAAAAAATCCCCACTGCCATGCTTGGGGAAGATTTGTTTGTCCGCACAACAATGCCAATGACCAGCCAAAGGCCAACAGATACAATTGAGTGCGAAATGGTAAGCTCATAAAAAGAAAAACCGGGGTACTTAATTTCCCCCGGTTTTATCTAAAGCAACTTAGGAATTTGAACGGCTCAGGCTATAGATAACCAGGCCAAATCCAATCTTGTTGATGGCATCAGCGATATTGTAGTAAATATCGATGCTGCCGAGTGCAGTGAAAGACTCATACCACTGTCCGGCACCTGTACCAGACAGGTAACCCAGAGGATAGATAGCCCAACCTACCAATACGAACCAGCCGAGAACGGAGTTCGCTTTGGCTACAGCAGGACCTGCAGCAGCTGCCAGCTTCTTCACATCACCGGCCCAGATCAGGTACACGATGTAGAAGTAAGCAATGGCAGAAACGGTACCCCACAAAGTGGCGTTGGTGTTGTCGGCAGAAGCGCCAACCTCACCGAGGTAACCGGTAACCAGCATCACGACAGAGGCGAAGATCAATTTCCAGAGCAGATCGATCTTTGCACCGGCCTTTTTGGTGATGAGGTAAAACTCCACGCACATCAGAGGAACGGTCAGCAACCAATCCACATAACGGAAGAACGTGGGTGATTCATGATTCGCCATGTAGTAATCGCGCATGTAATAATAATGCACGGCGGCGATGAAAGTGATCAATCCTGAAACCAGGAGAGATGTTTTCCAGGCTTTGTCTGTGTTGCTGATCTCGAAGAAGAAGAACACTGACGCAGCCATCATGGCCATACAGCCAATGAAGAAGGTGAACGAAACGTAATCGGATGGGTCAATTTTTGACACGTCCGCAAGCAATGTGATGTCTAGTAATGCTGACATACAAAAGGGGTTTGGTTAAAGAATAAGTTTGACTTACATGAATATCGTAAAACCCAACCTGTTTATAATTGTTCGCATGTTTCTTAGACAAGAAGACCTTAAACAGTATTTATAAAGCACTGGTATACTGTCTGTTCGCTATGTTTTTCGGCATATTTTACGATGTAATATCGAGCTGGATCATTTTGATCAATATCGATCTATTAGGTTGATTTAGTGTCTTTTAAATCGCTGCATTTGCTTTTGGTGAATTTAGCTCGTGTGGATAAAAGCAAGAAATATGTGCATACTGTAAATGCACTGTTTACTCTGTTAAACAAAATACTAAACAAAACGGGTAAGACTATTTTGTAAGTCGCTAACAATCAATCCTCGGCATCTAAATTGTTTCAACGAATTATATCAGCTTAATAAAATCCTTTAACAAAACGCTTTTATTAATTCCTTGATCATCAATGCAAGATTTAGACGCTTTAGTAAGTAGAGTCAAATTGCCCACCGGTTTTTTTGCTGATAGGCCAACAAGATTTGCATGGCGCCGAGCAGAATGGCACTGGCATGTACCAAATAAAGCTCTCTACTGAGAAGCAATTCAAGTACCACCCAACAGAGCAAACAATATCCACCCACCATTGCTCGATCAAATTGTTTGGGATGCTCGTTCAATAGATTCCAAAATCCCCAAGAATTACTTGCACCCACTATTGAGAATAAAAGTAGTCCGGGTATTCTGAAATCTGTGAATGGGGTACCCAGCAGCCATACTTGTGGCCAAAGCATCCAATTTTCATGTGGCTCCAACATGAGAATGACACTGCCTGAAACAGCAAATAAACTAATGAGAAGGCTGATCGCTAGCAGCATAATATGAAGCATTTACTCATGGATGTTTTTGATAGGTTCCTACTACCTCACCAAAGGCCAGTATATGTCCTGCCATGGCTTTTTCTAAGTCTTTCTGGCGCGTGATGCCGGCAAGTGACAATTGGGTATCGAGCGCATAAACTTTGAAGTGATATCGATGCTTTCCCTTTTGAGGGCAGGGACCATCATATTGATTTCTTGAGAAATCATTTCTTCCTTCCTCGCCGTGTGGATGGTTGGATCGTATCAGATGGGTTACAGGGATATTCCAAACCAGCCAATGTGACCAATTGCCCATCGGTGCATCCGGATCATCTACTATTACTGCGAGTGAGCTGGCCTCTGTAGGACATTTTTCAATCTCCAGGGGTGGGTTTACATTTTCGCCGTCACATGTATAACGGGGGGGTATCGGCATACCCGGCTCAAATGCAGGGCTGGTGATCAGCATTGTTTTGTAGCGTACAGCTTTTGCAAATGCCTGTTCTGATTCCATTTTTTGCATGTTATCTGCTTTCAAAGGTTTTGAGGTGCATCCGGATCTTCTGATTCATCTCTCAGTAACCGTTCATCCTCATTTTCCCATGGCTCTATTTCATGATCCTGCATTCCGACCCCCAATGGATCCTCCGGATCAATTGGAGTTTCCGGTGTTGGGTTCCGTTGCTTTTCCATCGGCTTATCATGCGCGCCGTGCTTGGGTGCAGGGGGTATGTTGGAACGCTTTTTGGGTAAAGGCGATGTTTTCATATGCTGAGCAAATCAATTATGTTGGATGCAGAAATAAAATGTCCTACGTCATAAACGCCGCGATTAGTGGTAAGCCAAAAAGCATCATCCTGCATCCTGCTCTTCGTCAGTTCATTTATGTTTCGGCATCTATAGGTTTGATTCATTGATTATTATGACCGGGAGCCTTACGAAAACAGAAATGGACAATTTGTTGCATAGTCAATTGATTGGCCGATTAGCCTGTACACAAGGAGATCAACCCTATATCGTTCCCATGGCATATGTCTATGATGGGGATAGGATTATTGGGCAGACGGTACCGGGACTAAAACTGCGGATCCTTCGTCAGCACCCCAACGTATGCTTTGAGGTGGATCAAATGATCGATCTACGCAACTGGAAAAGTGTGATTGTATACGGCCGTTTCAAGGAGACGCCCGATCTCTCCATACCTCAAGCACGTCAATGGCTATTCGATCGAATCTATCCCCTCAGTACACCAGCGCAGCTGCATGGGCATGGACACTTGGTCGAGTCTGTTCCTG
>CAYYXC010000049.1:0-1644 GCA_964475505.1 uncultured Chitinophaga sp. | reverse complement strand
CGGTTTTATTCACTATTGAAATTGATCGAATGACCGGGCGTTATGAAAAGCAATAAATGATGGTCAGTTAGTAGGCTGATTGGTGTCTTTGCAATTGGATCTCCATTCAATTTGATTTGTAAAGCAATTCATTTTTAATTATTAAAATAAATAACATGAAAACAGATGCACAGCTGCAAAAAGATGTGATGGACGAGCTGAAATGGGAGCCCTTACTATCTGCTTCCGAGATCGGCGTATCCGTTAAAGCCGGGATCGTGACCTTATCCGGAACAGTCGACACGTATACAAAAAAGTTGGCAGCAGAAAAAGCCGTGAAACGAGTGCAAGGCGTCAAGGCAGTTGCGGAGGATATCCAAGTGGGTGTTTCAACAGGATTTCGGAAATCCGATGCTGAAATTGCGGAGGCCTGTTTAAATGCGCTCAAATGGCATACTGCCGTACAAGAGGAAAAGATCAAACTTAAAGTGGAGGATGGCAATGTGAAACTCGAAGGGGAGGTAGAATGGGAGTATCAACGTATCAATGCTCGAAAAGCTATTGAGAATTTGACCGGCGTACGCTCCGTGATCAACCTCATTACACTCAAACCCAAGGTTACACCATTTGATGTACAGCAGAAGATCAGTGCCGCATTTCATCGAAGTGCTACGGTCGACTCTGAAAGCATCAAGGTGGAGGTAAATGGACATCAGGTAATTCTTCGCGGCAAGGTTCGCTCATTTGCTGAGAAAGAAGATGCTGAAAATGCAGCCTGGAATGCGCCGGGCGTGAATCTGGTTGACAGTAAACTCGAAATAGAGGAGCCCGTATATGCATTTGAGGAATAAACACATTTAAGTAGTACCATGCCATCGTCACACCCGCTCATGGAACAGTCGCCCCTCTTAGGAGAGGGTCTTTCGGAGTTGATGCAGCAATCGGGGCAAACATGTTTAACCATACTTTGTCCCCTGCATCCCTCCAATCCCGATCGGTCAACCGATCGTTTATCTCTGAAACATTTACTACAACAGGCTGCGTTGCTCATTCGAAAAACCTGGGAACCGCCGGTTGCGGAGCAATTACTTCAGCAATTAGAGGATGTTCATAACAAAGTAGATCTGGTTCACACGCCCAAAGGGTTGGGGATCTATCTCAATCCTGTTTTTTTACGGGTCGATCATTACTCATTTGCCATACCGCCAGATGTACACATCGAAAACCGTTTTCCGGTCCGGGAAAGTATATGGGAGATACAAAATGGCCGTCCTGCCTATTTGCTCAGTTTGTCAGAGAAAGAAATACAACTGCATCAGATTAGCAATGGTGACTGGAGCATCATTACCGATACATTTTTCCCGCATAAAGTAAAAGATGATTTCGAATATTCAAAGCCGGTTCGCGCGAGTTCTTATGCTGGTCATGCACACGTAAAAATATTTGAGCGAGATAAATTGGAAATGCAACACGTTCGTTTGCGGGATGCGTTTCGGCAGGTGGATGCCCCCTTGCAGCCATATGTTCAGCATGGGGAGCCCCTGCTGCTGGCAGGCCCTGACCGGGATCTTTCTCTTTTTCGACAGATCAGTCAATTTAGTGATCAAGTAGTAGCACAGATAAATGGAAATTATCAGGTGGCTCACCAGGAACTTTTCAAGGATA
>CAYYXC010000048.1:1806-9929 GCA_964475505.1 uncultured Chitinophaga sp. | reverse complement strand
CTGTTGAATATGCCCGCTCCTTGTGAACTAAATCCATTCCGGACCGTAAATCCAATAAACTTAGAGCTTGAATTTTCCGCCCGGATCACATTCCCCATTCGCTGTCCGTCCAGAATGGTATTCGTCTTGGCTGCAGTATCGGTATTGTCAAGTATAAACCTGGATGCCAGGGTAATTTGCTTGTTCACCCAAATACGCTCGTTGTAAATGCCTGGGAGCATCACAATGGTATCTCCTGTGATGGCCGCTTGACTGATTGCGTGGGATACCGTTAGCAAAGGCATCTCCTGAGCACCAATAGACAAAACATTGTTACCCGTGCCAACCTTTACATACCAAATATTGGTTGGAATCAAATCTACCCGGTTGGAGTAGTCGCTCATTGCTCCATTTTGATTTCGGGCGCGTACCCAATAGTAATAGCGAGTATTGCGAGTAAGCTCGTTGTCAATGTAGAATGTATCGGTAATGTTGCGGATATAAATAACCTTATTGGTTGAGTCGGTACTGCGATACAAATCGTACGTGGTCGCTTGACTTTGCCAAGTAATGCGCGCTCTTCTCGGACCATTTAGTATAACCAAATTGGAAACGGGTGGCACAGAGTCTGGCACTCCAATCAATTGCCTACTAAAGGGGGAAAGATTTGGCACCGTTGCGGTATCAACTGCCTTGATACGATAGTAGAAAGTATCTCGATTCACCACATTTACATCATCCATGTATGAAAGCGTATTGCCACCTGTTACAGTTGCATGCGCAACCATGGTAGATGTATCGGAAATGGGCTGTCGGCTACGATATATCCGGTAGCCGGAAATTCCCGAAGGAAGGTTTTGCGACCATATCAGACCTACTCGACGATTTTCAGGCTCCGTACGGATGAAATTGGGAGCAGAGAAAGCATAAACACTCTCAAATGCACCCAAATCAGGTTTTGTTCGAGGCAAAGAAATACGAGCATTTCCAGCAATGTCTTTGGAAGACATATAGGCAGATGTCGCCCCACGCCCAATGACGGCACTCCATGGGCGAACTCGGTAGTTGCCCTGCACCGTATCAACAAAAGCAGGATCACCACCTAAGTTCCCAGTAGTGTCTGACAGGGTGATTGCAATGGAAATGAGACCAGTCCCACCCAAATGACCAGTGGTACCAATCAAATTGTTTTTGACAACGAGTGTGAATGCCCCGCTGCCCATAGAATTGCTATTGAACAGGTTGCCCTGCGTATTACCAGATAATATGTTATTCTGGATCAATGCAGTATAGGTCTGACTGCCCCATGTACTGAACCGGATACCAAAACCATTGTTATCGGCGATGGTATTATTCAAAACTATGATGGAGTCAGATGGATTGGATCCGATATTGATGGCACTGATTTGGTTCTTGTAGATCAAGTTGTTGATCACACGCGGTCTGGCAGAGCCCGAAATCAACACGATGTAATTACTAGAATTGGGTGAGTTGTAGGGCGACGTGTTTGAATAGAATGTATTATTGAGCAATTGCGGACGCCGAGCCGATAGGGTGGCAATCTGCGAGGAGTCAGAATACGCTGAGTTCCATCCCTCCAGCTGTACAACGGTAGAGGCCTTGTTTCCGTAAAAAATACAGGAGTCAATGATGCCACCCATTCTAACAAATAGAAGTGTTGGCATGTAGTTATTGGATCCATTGTTGCGGATGATGGATCGACTGATCTTTTGGACGGCAGGAACAGACGAGCTACCATACACATAACTCAATTCCAGATTTGCGATGGTGGATGGGGACTCTTCCAAGGTCAACCCATACACATGGAAAGTCGAACCGCCATTGGTACGGATGAGGGGGTCGCCAAAATTGTTGCTTCCGTTCAGGCGAGTCGCTGCAATGTCGGCGGTATCTCCTGTAAGGAAGAACCTGGAGGTGAGTAAAGACACCTTGCCCCGCAAATCAATCTTTTCTCGGTAGGTACCCGGATAAACGATGACCGTATCACCTGAAGTAGCATTTTCTGCAGCTTTGTTAATGGTCAAAAGCGGAAAGTCGACCGATCCTACGCCGGTTGTATTGGATCCACCCGTCGCATTGACATGCCAGTAATTGGACGGGGTGGTATACACCACCGGACTTAACTCACTGACAGCGCCAACGGCATTTATTCCCCGAACCCAATAGTAATAACGAGTACTTCTGTTGGAAACGGTATCGATGAACAATCGTTGAGTAACTGTATCGGTTAATAGCATCCTGGATGTCGAATCGGTACTGCGATAAACTTGGTATTTGGGAGCTGTGCCCGTCCAACTCAAACGAACTCGGTTGGGACCATTGGATAACAGAAGATTCGAAACGCCAGGCACCGAATCAGGCGTGGCCGTCAGCTCTTTGCTAAAACCACTCAGCACCCCCCCGGCACGGCTAGACTTCAGTCTGTAATAATAAGTAACCCCATTCGTGGCTGTATCCACATAACTTGTTGTGGAGGCACCCGATACGGTAGCATATGCGGTGGCCGTAGAAGTATCGGCTATTGGCGACAGGCTGCGGAAAATTCTGTCCCCACTGACAGAGGCTGAGGAAGCTTGACTCCACACCAAACGAACCAACCGATTCTCTGGTTCGGTTCGAATGAAATTAGGAGCAGGTATGGCGAATAAACTTTCAAAAGCCCCCAAATCGGGTGTTGATCGGCCACTAAAGACTCTGGCATTTCCAGCAATATCTCTCGAAGGCAAATAAGACGAACGCACCCCTTTTCCAATGATAGGGCTCCAAGGCAACAGGCGGAAATTCCGTTGCGCAGTATCAATGAAAGCAGGATCCCCTCCAAAGTTATTGGTGGTATCTACCAGGGTAATATTGCCTGAGATAAGACCTGTTCCAACAAAAGATCCCGAAGCGCCAAAAAAATTGTTTGTAATAACTGCGGAAAATCCAACGTTGTTATTGAGATAAACACTTGAATATAAATTACCCGAGGTGTTATAGGTAATGATGTTATTTTGAATGAGCGCAACATAAGAGTTGATGTTATTCCAAGTATTGAATTGAATACCATACCCATAATTATTGGATATGGTATTATTTAAAACAACAACGGAATCACTCGGTGTACTCGTCAACGTAATGGCTGTTACGCGGTTATTATACATCAAATTATTGATCGCGCGAGGTCTGGTACGCTCACCAGACATGGCAATTAAATAATTGGATGGATTAAAACTGTTACTAGTAGAGTTGTTTGAAAAGAAAGTACTGTTCGATATGGTAGGCCGGCGAACCGCAAGAACGGCTGCTGTGTCGGAAGTATAGCCCCATCCTTCCAGCGAGACGATTTTTTCATTACGATTGCCATAAAATACGCAGGAATCCACCACACCACCTATACGAACGGTTATCAAATTGCCCCATGAATTATTGCTCCCATTGTTACGAATGATAGACCGACTGATTTTCTGAAGCCGAAGAACGGCAATGCTGTCAACAAATTGATTGGGTAAGTCCAAATTGGCAAGTGCTCCGGGAACTTCTTCAAGGGTTAATCCATAAATATGATAAGCAGATCCCTGATAGTTGTTTTGCGCCTGTGATTGAATGAAGGTAGCATTGGTGCTTCCCACAAAATTACCATTGAGGCGAGTGGCAGAAATATCCGTTGTATCACCCGTCAACAAAAATCGCGAAGCCAGCATGGAAATCTTACCTTTCAAATCAATTCGCTCTCGGTAAATACCGGGGAGTGCCACAATGGTATCCCCCGTCCGCGAATTGTCCACGGCCCTACCAATGGTAAGAAGTGGATATTCCTGTGATCCAATTCCAATGGAATTGGATCCACTACTGGCACTGATTTGCCAAATATTGGAAGGTGTAGTATACGCTACAGGGCTGATGTCTCCCACGGCTCCGGTGGTGTTCATGGCTCGAACCCAGTAATAATATCGCACACCTCTGGACGGCATCGAATCAACAAAGAATTGCTGTGTGACCGTATCGGTCAAAACGGCTTTGACCGTTGAATCAATGCTTCGATAAATCTGATATTTTGGTGCCGTTCCTGTCCAGCTCAATCGAACTCGATTGGGACCGTTGGATACCGAGAACGCCTGAACCCCACCAACCAAACCAGGCATGGCATCCAGTTGATTACTCAGACCGCTTTGAACGGAAGTGGTTGAATTAAACGATTGAAGACGATAATAATACCGAGTGCCATTGGTAACATCCGTATCCTCATACTGAACTTGAGCGGGTGTTGTAATGGTGTCAATTGGTGTCAATCCACCAGGGTTTTGCTCCCCAATGGGGGCGCTGCTGCGATAAATGTAATAACCGGTAATTCCATTGGTAGAGGCGACATCCCAATTCAAAACAACTTTTTGATTCATCGGTTCTACGTAAGCCAATCTGGGAGAAACCATACGGAAAGGGTTCTCGTATGCACCCAAATCAGGTCCAGAACCTGCGGGCATGGGACGAATTGAATCGGAGATGTCCCTGGTTAAGCCAGGATAGAGATTCGCCTGCCCCCTACCGATGGCAAACTCAAAATTCGGCAACCTAAAATCCAGTGATGTTGTATCACGGAAATATACCGCTGCGCGTACCGTGTTGTTTGAAGAGCTGGTTGTATCGACATACAGGGCACTGGGCCGTGAAAAGAAAATATTGTTTCGATAGATGATACGTGTGTAGTTACTCGTCGTGGCATTCGATGGCAACCAAGGACTAAACCAAATGGGTGCACGGAATATGTTGTTGTAAAAAAGTCCTCTGAATTTACTATCGTAACTAAAGGAAAAATCACTTGAATCGACGTAGTTGCCTCCGGCAAATGTATTGTGTATGAGAATGATGCTATCGGTTTCACTGTACCGATAACCCCTACTGATGACGTAACGAGATCGATAAAACACATTGTTAATCAACCGTAGATAACCAGCCGACTCCCCAGCAAACAGATTCATATTGTTCCGGTAAAATCGATTTCTGTTTACATCCAAATAACGCAGTCCTTCTACCAAGTTAAAACCTTGCATATTGGGTGTTCGATTGTCCTGAAACAAGGTGTTTGTAATAACAGCGACCCGGTTACCCGAAGTGTTTGAATTATAATAGATAATCCCTGACGTGTTGTCGTGTATGGTGGAATTGATTAGAATCGTTGTATCGGAGGAGGCAAAAATTCCACGAATGTTTTGATTTTGAAATACTCGAGAACTGTCGACAATGATTCTGGAGGCCTCAAAAGAACTATTGGTTGAGTTACCATACATCGTGTTGGTGCTGACAGGACCCAAGTCTGTAATTCTAACTCGCTTAAACTGCAGCAAGGTTGAATACGCGTTCCAGGAGGCTGAGTCGGGATGTCGAGCAAGTTTAATCATAACCCCAGGTGCCTTACGAAGGGTTAAGCCCACTACATTCAAAGAAATGTTTCCACTAATAGTGTGTTGGCCAGTTGTCAGGTTGGCACCGTCCAAAATGGCCGCATTAATCAACGTGGTATCACCCGTAAAAATATAGCCGGAAGCGAGGGTTATCGACTTTCTATTTTGCAGCTGGGAAACCACAATACGCTCTTGATATACATGGCTAGACATGATGATGGTATCACCACTGGAAGCTGCATCAAACGCAACTTGGAGCGTCCGCAACGGAGAATCCTCCGAACCAGCGTTGCTGTTATTTCCTGTTGCATTGTTGACATAGATGCGAGAAGAGATGTATGAGCCAATGGAGTCAGTGACCTCATTTGTAAAGGCACTTTCCAAACCCAATCCACTATAGTTCACGCCCAAGGAGTCAAACGCAGAAACCTTGTAATAATATCGAACCTGCTGTTGTGCCGATGTATCCGTGTAGGTGGTTGCCGTTGTAGTGGCTAGGCGGGTATAGGAAGTGGTTCGTGTTTTGCGGTATACGTAGTACGCATCGATGGGGTTGGATCCACTGGCATCCCACTGCAAATTGATCTTACGGTTTTTGGATATGGTTAGATTGGAGGCAGGCTCCGGTACCAGGTTCAGCAAGCCATATTGAGATTCATTTCCATCGGCCTGATCCTGTATGCCGTCGGTTGCGTTGTCGTAAGCAGTTACACACAAAGCACTCTCAATGTTTACAGAGGGATTGGTCACTGTGTAAACAATCGGATCTGTGGTTGCAGTGGTCGATCCAACCAACTGGTAAACGCCATTGATCAACTCATATATTTTATACCCTACGACGTCGGATTCCAGGTTTTTATCCCAACGCAATTTGAGCGCAGCCCCATCCATGTATTTATGAGCATTTCTGGGCGTTGAAATGGGGGCAGAGGGATGAGGACTGCTGGCGGTTGGTGAATACAAGATCAAGGCACCAACAGTTCCATCTGTATTTCTGTCATAAATCGTAGAGGGAATGGAAGCGGCATCTGTATTGGCCCAATAGTTATTGGTGGCAGTAACATTCACGGGAGTACTTCCCAACTGAATACCGAAGGATCCGGAAGCACGTATGTTCATTTCCCGTGGCGTATTGATCGCACCTATGAAAGAATTGTCCTGTATGGAAGGGATACCACTACCCGAACTGTTCTGAATGAGAATGTTGTTCTTGAAGCCGGAAATAACATTGTAACGAAGGGTAGAAGTAGACATATTCCACCCCTGAAATTCGATTCCATTGATGTCACGATTCAACTCATTGGTACCAATCAAATAGTTAGACTCCACCGTTGCTCCGCCGTATAAAAGAAGTACTTGTGAGGAGGTAAATCCGGATACAACATTGTTTCGGAAAATTCCTCCATTTTCTACCTGTATGGACTCGGTGAAATTGGAAATGCGGTTCCCCTTCGCAAGGGCATTGCTTCCACTCACATTTATCCTTGGGGAAGACCACCAGGATTGGGTAGGACCATCCCCCTTGAAAACAGTGGAATACAACAACTGTCCATTCGCATTAACCCGCAACATGCGGCTTAAGGAAATGACGGAATGCTGTAACGTACTGGCGTTTACATTGATCTCTGAATTGGCCACAAATCGACAGCTGTCGATGGTAGCATTTTTAAAATTCAAACTGCCGTTGGAGTTTTGAAACCTACAATGCTTGAATTCGGAGCCCGTAGATGCCAGACCCATGGAAATGCCCTGCCAGGCAGCCGTGGATACACTGGAGGCGAACACAATGGTATCACTTGCTGCCGCTGTGCCTTTTGCAATTATTTTTCCCTCAATCGTTATGCTGGAGGTGCCGGCAAAAAGCAACTGCACACCGGGTTCCAGTGTTAAAGTCTTTCCAGCCTGAACGATCAACTGCTGGTTGATGGTATATGTCCCTCTGGTTAGGACCAGGTCTTGCGAAATCAGTCCATTGCTCGGAATCTGAGCAAAAACCTTATTTGTATGCAAGAAAGAAAAAAGAATAAAGATGACTAATCCGGCAGCTGGTCGCGCTGCATAGAACTTTCTCATAAGCATGGTTGAAGGCGTCTAAGTTAAATTTTTTACGGGTTACTAAAGGATAAAACAATTCACATTACATATTATAATTTTTATCGTATTTTTTCTACATACAACGTCCTCCTCGTTTCGCCTCATGACCCCGTAAAACAGAGCAGAAATCATCGATCTCGATAGCCTTTCCATCACTTACAATTAATTGATTGACAATACTTTAAAATAATTTTCCCTCTGCCCCGAAAACAACGCACCCGCACCCCTACATCGGTAATTGTACAGCAGCCAGGCGGGAACACATTGGAAAAAAAATTTTCAGCAAGAACCAAGTCCTATCCATTTTATTGACAGGCCCTTCATGGCGGCAGGTTGATTAGGAATTACCCCTAGCGTTGCCACGTAATTCAACCGGATGCCCCAACGTACAATCGCTTCGTACGGAATACAAATTTTCATGTTTTTTGAAAGGTTGTTGCCTCCAATTACAGAATAGGAATGTGGTCCTGTTAAAATTTGCATCGTGAGCAAGCGTAACAACTTGATCACACCCTAAAATCCGTACATGTTAACTAGAATCGCCTCCACCTTGGGGGGGCTGACTCTTTTATTGACGCTGAATGCTCAATCCGTATTCAATGCCAATAATGGAAACTTCAGCTTCCGCGACGCCAACCGCACTTTCAA
>CAYYXC010000048.1:0-1796 GCA_964475505.1 uncultured Chitinophaga sp. | reverse complement strand
ACCGATCGATTGCATCGTTCGAACCATCGGCATTGCCGGTGGCAGTTTTTCTTTACCGGGCGGAGCCCCCAATGGCACGACCCCTTTTGATTACGGCAGCACCACAGGAAGTGGACTTACCGGCAACGACAATCGATTTTTCTCTCCCACCTTCAACTTTTCCAGCAGCGGAGGAAGCTGTCGCTTTCGTTTTGAATTCATTCTTGGCGGCAGCTACAAAAACAACACAGACAATGGCACCAAAGTCATCCTTCAAAATGTATTGGTAAATACCTATGACATCGATGGAAACGGGAATACGTCATCCAACCAATACAACGACTTTGGCGGATTTTCACAAACACAGGTAGCCAATAACACCAACATTACCATCAATTACAATGCCACCACAGGCCTCACCCGTTTTGCCTCAAACACACATGAAAACATCTCCGATATACGTGATGACCGGACGCGCGTTCGAACCCAGTTTGGCAGCATCAGCACCTTTGAAGTCGTAATGGGCGCCAAGGGATCGGCATATTTTTTCCTGGATATCGGTACCGGATTCAATTGGACTAACAGTCCCAACACACTCTCCCCTCCTACGCTCGACTTGAATACAATCGCAGCAGGTGTAGACAACAATGCCTTCGGATGTAGCGGACCCAAGGCCCTTACACAGGGATCTCCAAACATCAGTTCAGTCTCCACTGAATTTGTGAACGAACTATCCATCAGTTTTCCTGTAAGTGACATCACAGATATTGGAGAAGAGGCAATCGTGCCGGACATATCCAATCCCACATCGAATAAAATCAATCTCTGCTTCAACCAAAACAGCGATCGATCTTTTACCCTCGGAACTACTACTTATGTAGTGATGTGCACCATCAGAGGAGATACCCGACGCATCTCGTTCACGGGTACGAATGGCATCCTCAGCAAAGCTGACGCCGAGAAACTATTAGATGCCTTGCATTATTTCAACTACAATCCTTCCCCCACGCAAGGCACCCGAAATTTTTCTGTAAGGGTTCGAAACGGATCATTTGAGTCTCCTCCTGCCCTATTCCAAGTAGAGGTCAGCTGCAGGACTTTACCCGTGATTGGTTGGCAAATAAAAGCCACCCCTGAGCAAGGCGCAGTACGGGTGGAATGGTCAACCGAACAAGAGATCGAAACGGACTACTTTCAATTAGAACGCAGCTATGATGGCAACGACTTTTCCATCATCCAGAAAGTACAAGCGGCCGGTAACAGTTCCAGCCGACGTTTTTATCAGCACCTTGATAAAGTGTCGATCAATGGAAAAAACAATCGAATCTATTACCGAATCCGACAAGTTGATTTAAATGGCACAGCCGTCTACAGCAAAGTCATCTCCGTCATCCTAAAACAAACCGAGTTGGCATCCGTTCGTAATAATCCATTCCGAGATCAGCTTACACTCGAAATACGCACTCAGTCTGATAAATCCATTTCGATCCAACTCATCGATGCCATGGGCCGTGTAGTACGAACGACAAAAACCATGTTGAGAACGGGTACCGAGCTGGTTGTTTTGTCGGGATTACAACCTCTGCCTGCAGGAGTTTATTACCTGATGATTTTCGACGGACAGGAATCAAGCCGATTGACGGTGCTGAAACAGTGAGGGGGTGTCAAATTTGGAATTGGCATTATGATTTGAAAGGGATTGTCCTCGCTTCGCTCGCGATCCCAAGCTAGCTTGGCTCGCCATGCAAATAAAAAACCCCGCATTTATGCGGGGCTGTCATTTTCTTGCGGAGAGGGAGGGATTCGAACCCTCGGTA